>JBIKYI010000238.1:0-5252 GCA_044355355.1 Limnothrix sp.
TGTAACTCATAGGGATTTCTTATTGTTTTACTTAACATCAGAATATCCTTATGAGTCCCTCTTCAGAAAGACCCTAGGTGTTGCACTTCAAATTTGAATTGGCGATGTTTTGGTTGGAAATTGGCAGAATAAAATTATAAAATTTATGATAAAATTCAAAATCTAGAACAATCAAGATAATTCTAGTTCTGAATCAGTTTGCTCAGGCTCCTCGGCATTCGTTTCCGTTACAGATGGAAGTAAAGTATCGGCAATACTTTTAACTGAGCTAGCCAAAGGGACGGCAATCACTAAGCCAATTAAGCCATCAATTTTTGCTCCAATTAATAGAGAAACCAAAATCCAAACGGGATTAAGTCCGGTAAAACCACCGATTAATTGGGGGGCAACGCCATTTTCAATTAACTGATCAATAATCGTGGCGATCGCCAAAATCTTTAACCCCAGCCAAATACTTTTGAGAGCAGTCAGCAAACTCACCAAGATAATGCCCAATGCTGCCCCGAAGGGAAATAAAGTGAGAAAGCCAACACCAATACCAAACAACAAACCAAAAGGTACTTTAATGACTAAAAAGGCGATCGTCATCGCCGTACCCATCACCAGAGCAAGGGTTGCCTGACCAATAAAATAATTCTGAAAATTTTGCCGGAATATTTGTCGAATTTGCGTGCCGCGCTCAATCGGAAACCACTGAAAAATACCACTCCAAAGTCGCTTGCCATGGAGCAATAAATTGAGCGTTAAAACAATCGTTAATAACAAATTAAAGAAGCTACCGATCGCATTCAATAAGACGCTCAAAATTTGACCACTTAAAGCCTGCAATTGACCAGATAATCGAGCTTCCAACTGCACAACAATTTTACTTACATCGACTGGTAAATGGCGAGTTTCAGCCCAGGTTTGAAAGCTTTGTAATTGTCCACTGCCAGAGTCCACCCATGTGGGTAAACGGTTCGCAAAATCATCCACCTGTGCCACCAAAGTTGGGAGTAAAGTTACCCCTAAAAGCACAATCAGCAGAACCGATAACAACAACACAAAAAGCACAGCTCGCACACGCGGAATTTTGAAGCGTTGAAGAAATTCCACCGGATAGCTGAGCACAAAAGCAAGCACACTGGCTAAGATTAATTGCGTAATAATGACATCAAAATAATCCAGTATGAGGAGCAGTACCCAGCCATTGAGCACGAGTAGTGGTAAGGCGATGCCAGCAACGAGCCAACGTGGTAGAGGTGCAAGAAAATTCACGAGATGGATTTTTTACTCCATTGTTTTACCTAAGCTAAATTTTAAAGCAGTTAATTTTATATTGTGATTCTTATCTTGATCATTGTAGTTCAGTCATTACAATGAATCGATCAGTAAAGGAGCGATCGCCAATCCCTCGCTACCCATTAAGAATCATTGAGAAATCGGCCCAAGCAAAATACCTTTACCCCACAATTTAGGCAATGTAGAAGTAGAAAAACGAGATGAGCGCAGCCACAAAATATCGATTAGTAACCCGTAGCGACTTTGATGGTCTAGTCTGTGGTGTCCTACTGAAAGAATTAGACTTGATTGATGACATCACCTTTGTTCACCCCAAGGACATGCAGGATGGGAAAATCGAGATTACCAACCGTGACATCACCACAAATCTCCCCTATGTCAAGGAGGCTTATCTCGCGTTTGACCACCATTTCAGTGAAACCATCCGTAACGAAGGCAAGCCCGATAACCACATTATCGATCCCAATGCCCCCTCCGCCGCCAGGGTTTTGTACAACTACTATGGTGGTAAGGAAAGATTTGTCAACATCAGCGAGGACATGATGTTAGCGGTGGATAAGGCTGACTCTGCTCAATTTACCCAAGAGGAATGCCTCCATCCTAAGGATTGGGTACTGCTTAACTTTTTGATGGATGCCCGCACGGGTTTAGGGCGTTTCCGGGATTTTCGGATTTCTAACTATCAACTCATGATGGATTTGATCGACTACTGTAAGGATCATTCCATTGCAGATATTCTCAAAGTTGCGGATGTGGTGGAACGCAGTGAGTTATATTTTGCCCATGAGGAAAAGTTTAAGGAACAACTCAAGCGCTGCTCAACGGTGCATGGGGATGTGGTGGTGCTAGATCTCAGAGATGAGGCAACCATTTATACGGGTAATCGTTTTATGATTTATGCTCTGTTTCCTGAATGTAAAATTTCGATCCATGCGCTCTGGGGTCTAAAGCAGCAAAATACGGTTTATGCGGTGGGCAAATCAATTTTTGATCGTTCTTCCACGGTTAATATTGGGGAGTTAATGCTGGCATATGGTGGTGGTGGTCACGCCAATGCTGGGACTTGTCAGGTGGATAATGACCAAGCCCAGGAAGTTCTGGATGCTCTGATCGCGAAGATTAATCAGGCGGCTTAAGCAATAAGTTCACCAAGCAATTTCAATCATCTCAAATAATCTCTGAATCGGGCTGGATTAAGGCTCGATTTTTGTTTGGCGATTAATTCAGTTAGTTCACCAATGTCTTACAAAAATGGGGTTACGGCGATCGCCTCTAGGGGGAGATGGCGTTTTTCCTCGGTATGGCTATTGACCTGATACACTTCCTGGCGATCAATATCAAACGCTGTCAACCAACCACTTTTGGTGTGGTAGACCCCCGTATCAATATCGAGCCAACCCGCTCCCTTTACCACCTGTCCGGGTTGTACGCCAGGGAAAGTAAAGGTAATGGTATGACCGACGATCACTAATTTATCGGTGAAATAGGGCTGGGAAATAGAGTGAAATTCGCCCCGCACCCAACAAAATTGATCTGCCCCCTGTTGAGCTAGGGGTAAATGGGGAGAAATCCCCGCGTGGACAAGCCAAATATCGCCGAGATCCAGGTGGGTCGGTCGTTCCCGCAGCCATTGCAGATGTTCGTAGGGGATGCGATGGTTGTAGCTCTGGAGGGTATTGGCTCCACCACTGTGATACCAAGCGACAAAGGTATCTTCATGGACACTCCCATCGACGGCGATCGCCTCCAACATCATCATTTCATGGTTCCCCATGAGGGATTGAAAGGGGCTTTTACGGATGAATTCAATAATTTCCGCACTCTTCGGTCCCCGATCAATTAAGTCCCCTAAAAAATACACTTGATCATCAGCATCAGGGGCAACAAAATCTAGCAAAGCCATTAACGTATCGTAATGACCATGTACATCGCCTATACAGATTCGCCGCTGCCCCATGGATTACTTATTCCTATGACTTCCTATGATTTGGTCGCCACCAACACACCCATCATATCCCCCGCAAAGGGGTAGTGGATAGCCCTGGTAAATCCCGCTGTTAATGCTAAATCTGCCTGAACTTTCCCAGTAGGAAAGCGTTCAATGCTGGGTTGAATATATTCATACTCGGCAGTGAGTTCAAAGCGTTCAGCCAGGGGAACCACCACGGTGTTCATATACCATTGCTGAAAGGCTTGTTTTGTTTTGTCCTCAGGACGGTGAAAATCTAGGATAGCAGCGGTTTTGCCGGGTTTTAGTACGCGGTGAATTTCCTGGAGTGCCTGGGGAATATCGATTACGTTCCGCAGTCCGTAGCCCATGGTCACCCCGTCGAAGGTATTGTCTGGGTAGGGTAAATTTAGAGCATCCCCTTCCTGCCAAGTGATGTCCATTTGCGGACATTTCTGGGCTTGTTTCTGGGCAGCGATCGCCAACTGTGCCTTCGCAAAATCCAGACCAAAGGTTTTGCCCATCACCCCAACGGTTTGAGCCAGCAGTAAGGTGAGATCGCCACTACCACAACAAATATCTAGGGCAGTATCCCCTGGTTGTAAGCCTGTCCATTTCACTGCCATTTTTTTCCAAATCCGGTGTTGACCAAGGCTAATCCAGTGATTTAGCTCGTCATATTTGGGGGCAATCCGATTAAAAATACCTTGAATTTTTTGGGCAGTGGCAGTTTGGGTCATTGTGTTGGCAATGGTTGAAAATAAGACCAAGAATGAAGAACAGACTAAGTTAAAGAATTAACTAAAAATTAACTAAAACATAAAAATCTAGCAGGATTTTTGGTTAATGAGGGCAAAGGCAATACGCTGACCTGCCAGGTGTAGCAGTTCGAGATCTGAATCCTTGAGGGAGCAAGAATTGTGCCATTGTAAGGACAGAAATGCAATGATTTCCTGTCGATATAGGAGAGGGCACAGCAGATGTTGGTTAAGCTGATTCTCTAGATAGTAGGGGATGTCTTCGGGAGGCGGGGTTTGCCGGGAGTTGAGCCACAGTCGCGGGGCTTGGGAGGCGATCGCCTGGGCGATGAGAGGATCCCCCTCCGGTAGGGCGATCGCCTGGGGGAGATGATGGTAGATCCCTTTGGCGTGTTCGCAAAGACCTTCTTTGACAATTTTGATCAAACAACCATCTGCTGACACAGCCGGAGCGATCGCCGCCGCCGCCAGATTTAAACTCTCCGACAAAGGATGATCATCAGCAAAAATATCCAACAACTTGGTCAATAGTTTCGTTTTAATTTTGCCCTGCTCTAACTCCGCCAAACGCTGATTGGTGATCGCATAGGTTGTTGCTGCCACATCCACCACTTCCTTAAGCTGACTGGGATCCCAAGGCTTCGTAATGTACCGATAAACCTGCCCCGCATTAATCGCCTCGACCAAATCCTCCACATCCGTAAAACCCGTCAAAATAATGCGGATCGTATTCGGGAAATTGGGCACAGTACGGCTTAAAAATTCTGTGCCCTTCATCTCCGGCATCCGTTGATCGGAGATAATCACAGCAACTTCCCCCTCTTCTTCCAAGACCTGGAGGGCTTCTAAACCATTGCTGGCTTTTAAAACTTGAAAATCCCGGCGAAAAGTCCGGTACAACAGATCAATATTGTCCGGCTCATCATCGACGACCAATAGTTTTGCTTTCTGTTTTCGATTCGCGGCTTCCATCTGTTCAGTGATGTGGGTAAATTCGGCTATAGTCATGATCACATTATGATCACAGAGGATCGGGCAATATGTGTTTACATCATACTGAACGGTGATTCCTTTTCCGTGGATTTTCTGCTGAAAGTTAATAACCGCCCGATTACTGTCAGAAAGGGCAAAAATATGATTATTCTTGTTTGCGATTTTTGTTTAAGGTCGCCAATTCAAATCTGAAGTGCAACAGGTTCTGATGATGACAGCAAGAATACTTCACTCGGAGTGCGATAGTCAAGCGATTTTCTTGGTCGATTATT
>JBIKYI010000063.1:0-9094 GCA_044355355.1 Limnothrix sp.
GTGCTGATCCTGCTGTTGTTGTAACGCCGCTTGCCCTGCCCATAGCTGATCCCTCAAAACGTTGTGAAGAGTTCATCACAGAGATTTTTGCGCGAGATTGAGCAAACCCTAACAAATATACAATTAAGTTTTTGTGAATCCCTTCGCTGTCCCTAGAAAAAGGTTTTACTGTTAGATCAGTCCCATTTAGCAGGAAAATTTCCTATGTCCGGCGAAGAATTACTCACCCTCGTTACCCTCCTAGCCCCCGGTTTAGCCCTATCTTTTATCGTGATGATTTGTTTTGCGAAGGGTGGTTAATGTTCCTTTTGTTTTGTATATGAGTGGCAGTGAAGCCCGTCATTGAAATGCTGTAACGGTTATCTTTTGAGTGTTTTAGCCGTGAATGTCCTTTTCTGTCGCCTTAACCAGTACTTCTTGGAGTAGGGGTGAAAGATCTTTGTTCAGTCTGCCAACACGAATAAATTCGGCGTAGGTATCCGCTTCAATGTCTAGCAAGGTATCCCGCAATTGTTTCATGTCGAGTTCGCGCAATTGGGGATGTTCGTTCTGGAGTTTTTCAATTTTTTCCTCGATCGCCACCAATTCTCCTGTAACGAGATCCCGTTCATAGCGATAAAATTCTTCCTCCACATCGGGGGCAAGATCGAGTTGATTGAGGTAATTGGCGACCCGCTTCAGGGCAACCCGACGGGCGAGATATTCGGAATATTCCTGGCGGATAGGCTGATCCCCGACTAAATCGAGTTTTTCGAGTACCCATTGGGTGGTTAAGCCCTGCACTAATAATGTAAACAGGACAACGCCGAAAATGATATTGATAATGTCCTGGCGATCGCCCAACACCACAGGCACACTCAACGCCACGGCGATCGACACAGAACCGCGCAAACCGCCCCACCACAACACCGTTTGCTCGGAGAAACTGAGGGGATCTTTGCTGAAACGGTTAGAAATCCAGCCCAAACCATAAACAGAAATGGCTCTGGTGACCAAAACCGAGGCGATCGCCACCAGGATCAGATTAAAACTTTCCCCCAGACTCGCGAAATTGACCTGATCGCCAATCAACAGAAAAACAATGGAATTCACAAAAAAGGCGAGAAAATCCCAGAACTCAGACACCACAAGGCGAGTACGGGGATTCATGCCAATATTTGAACCAAAATTCCCCAAAATCATCCCCACTGTGACCACTGCAATTACGCCGGAACCACCCAATTCTTCCGTTAGCAGATAGGTTCCATAGGCAGACACTAGGGTAATCGACTGTTCCACGAGGGGAATATCAAACCGCTGGGTCAGGAACGAAATACCGAAACCCACCAGGCAACCCAGCCCAATGCCCAGCCCGACAAAGGTAATAAAAGTCGCCACTGTCGCCGACATCGAGAAGGTTTGGGTTCCCAGCGGAATGCCCACCAACAACAGGAAGGCAACCACCGCCACCCCGTCATTGAAGAGACTTTCCCCCTCCATCACCACCGTTAATTTTTTACTCGCACCCAACTCTCGAAACAACGCCACCACCGAAACCGGATCTGTCGCTGATAATGCTGCCCCCGCTAATAATGCTGTACCCAGCCCCAAATCCGTCCACTGGCTTAACGCAAAGCCGATCCCAAGAATGGCGATCGCCACCCCCAGAAACGCAAACAGCACCACAGGCAACCATTGCTTTTGCAGTTCCCGCCAGCGAATATTCCAAGCTGCTTCAAACAACAACGGCGGTAAAAAAATCTCCAAAATCAATTCCGGCGAAAGATTGACCAAGCGCACATCAATAAACGCCAACCCCAACCCCACGATGACCAGCAGCAAAGTATAGGGAATCTGCCGTAGCCAACTAAAGATCCTCGAAAACGTCGCTACAGTTAGAGAAATCGAGAGAACCAGAACAAACTGCTCTAAATTCGTCGAAATAGACGCTTCCGCCAGTTTAGCTAAAAAAATCATCGTAAATATGTCAAAACATGACTAATTTGCTATCCATATCATGCTAACAACAGTCTCTTCCCATCCGCGTAAACCTTAGAAATACATTACATTTCAGCCCGATAAACCCCGATGAATGACATGACAAAAGTTACACAACATTAATTTTTATCGGCAACAAAACACCTAATCCTAGAATGGGATTGAGATATTCAGTATTTCTTTTGAAATTTTTATTGAACTACTTTTGAACTAATTTGAGGAAAATCAGCGATGGATAATATATGGATAATATTAATGGATAATATTATTAGTCTGCTGCAACTTGGTGTCTTCATTGTGGCATTTGCAGGTATTTGGAAAGTCTTTGAAAAAGCAGGTAAACCTGGTTGGGCAATCATAGTTCCCTTTTACAATGTCTATGTTATGCTGCAAATTGCAGGCAGACCTGGATGGTGGCTAATTCTTGCCTTTATTCCTTTGGTAAATTTAATTTTACTTGTTCTTCCTTTTGACATGGCGAAAAAGTTCGGTAAAGGACTTGGGTATGGTTTTGGTTTACTATTCTTACCTTTCATTTTCTATCCTGTCCTCGGTTTTGGCAGCGCCCGCTATCGTGGTGAATTGCCGAGTGATGAAATGTAGGACTTTAATTTTAGTAAAATAAAGTTAAATTAAATATGAGTCAAAGATTAATTAAACAAATAATATCTTGACTTGCAAACTTAGTTAAAGCATCCAAAATTGATTTGTAATTTTGGATGCTTTATTATATCGAACTAAATTAAAAATAAACATATTCTCTAGATATAAAATAGATATCAAAACTTAAATATCTACATGAATTCCAAAAAAGCAATCTTTATTTTTTCAATTCACTACTTTCGAGGAATCTCAATACTGCTGATTGTGATGGGACATTGCTATGGAATAGTTGGTTTAGAAAGCAATATACATTTAAATTTTTCAGGCGACTACTTCAGTTCTTTCATACAGCTTCTTGAAAAGATTTTAGGGAATTTAATCAGTGGTGGAACATCTCTATTTGTATTTATTTCAGGTTTAATGTTTCACCATGTATTTTTCGCAAAATTTGAATATTGGCAATTCCTCAAGAAAAAGATTATTAATGTTTATTTGCCTTACTTGTTTCTTTCCCTGCCTGCTATTATCTCACTGGGATTAGTTGATCTTCTCAGATATGACAAGACTATCTTCGATACAGCGATCGCCCTACTGAGGCATATCCTGTTAGGGGATTTCTTCTTTGCTTACTGGTATATTTCCTTCATTTTATTGGTGTTTATTGCTTCACCAATTTTTATTTATTATATTAGTTTACCAAGCCAATATCAAAGTAGTATTCTTCTGGCAACTTTATGTTTGTCGTTAATTATCCATCGACCAGAACTGAATCTGAATCCTCTGCATTCATTGGTCTATTTTCTGCCTATTTATCTATTGGGAATTTATACTTCTATCTATAGAGAGAAAATTGATCATCTACTTCAGGGTAAGGCTTGGTTGCTATTGGGATGGATCGTGATTTTGGCGATCACCCAATCCTTGCTATACGATAAAATTGGCAGTCTGCACCGATCACATCTATGGGGATTTGCTGGTTTAGATATTAGTCTGCTACAAAAAATAGGTTTATGTTTTTTTTGGCTAGTTTATCTAAAAAAATTTGATGATCGACCACTAATTAAGCCACTGGACTACTTAGCTAAATATAGTTTTTCTATTTTTTTCTTACATGATTATCTGATTCTGGAGCTATCTCTAATTATCGATAATTTAAGGGAGATTCAACGATTTATTCCTCAGGGATTATCCATTTATGTCGCCATTATTTTAGGCGCACTTATCACTTTAATCTGTGGTCTATTCGCCCATGTTGTTAAAAAATTGAGTCCTCGCCATAGTCGTATATTAATTGGTTGTTGATTGATCAAAAAAAGCACCCCAAATGATTGAACAATTTAGAGTGCTTTTGCGGTATTTATTTTTGGTATTTATGTTGAAAGATTCACTTTGAAATTAGCGTGAACTTGATTGGGATCTAGCTAGGCACGACTAGATTCTCCGCACCTTTAACAATTTTTGCAGAGATGATTTTGTCTTCTTTGGTGAGGGCTTCGAGGACTTCTTTGCCTGCGACGGTATAGCCAAAAACGGAGTAACGACCATCCATGAGGTTAAAGCCAGGAGGGGCGAGTTCGTTGTCAAATTTGAAGAAGAATACTTGCGAAGATCCGCCGTTGGCATCCTCTGCGGGACGGGCAAGGGATAAGGCTCCGTAGGCATTGAAGGGGAGATTAATTTCGGCGAGGTAAATGCCGAGATCTTCGAGGGTTGCGCCGTAGGTGGCTTCGGTGTCACCCTTGAGCATGATTTCCATGGGGATGGCGCGGTATTGTTTGGTTTTGGGGTCGATAAAACCGTCTGCATCTCCGGCGGGGTCGCCTGTTTGGAGAATGTAGAGGTCTTCGGCACGGTTAAAGGGTAAGCCGTTGTAAAATCCGCGTTGGACGAGATCGGCAAAATTTCCGGCGTTGATCGGTGCGTTGTAGCCATCCAGTTCGATGGTGATGTCGCCTTGGGTGGTTTCCATCACGACGGTGGCACGACCGAGGAGACGGGGGAGATTACTGTATTCATCGGGGATGGTGGTGGAATATTCGCCGACCATGTTTTCTTCGATCGCCCCGACTTTGGTGAGAATTTCCTTGCGCTTTGTCCAAACAGTCTCGCGGTCTTGAGCGGCGATCGCCCCCTTCATGTCATCCACCGCCTGGGCAATTTCTGTGAGTAGGATTTCCGCTTGGGGTTTAAATTCTGGAATCACATCTGCAAGAATTTCTTCCTGACCGATGGACACCGCACGGCTTGCCTTCTTGGCATTGGCGGCGATGGGACCCCAACGTTTAGCGCGGAGATCCTTAGACATGAATTCCATGCTGTCCTGCAAGCGGCGGATCTGAGCATTATCGATGGGTAGGGCGTAACGTAAAATCGCCTCAGGATCGGTGATCGCATCCCCCTGGGCAAGGGAGGCAATGGTTAAAGTTTGGCTGGGAAACGCCCAAGCGCTCTGGCTAAAACCGCAACACAGGGCGATCGCCAGGGCAACAGACAGAAAATAATTAATCAATTTGGTCATAATGCTGGGGGAGTAAGGGCAAGGTCTGGCATATCTAAAGAATTTCGTTTTGTTGCCGTCTTCTGATATATCTTCTGACATATTCTGCGTTGCACTCAAGGCTTGTCAACTTAAGTCTAGTCTGAGGGAGATGGGGTGAAGGGGAGATAGGGGGACAAGGGGAAGGGGGGATTTTGATGAAAACTCGTGCAAAAGGTTTTTTTTGATAACGTAAACCCTCAGTGATTGGTTCTGTGATTGCTTCCATTAAGTAACCTATGGCAAGAAGTTCAGGACACGACAAAAACATTCAAATCCAAAATCCAGACCTCACCGCGTCCCCTTGTCTCCCTTTCTCCTTGTCCCTCATTCCCCTTAAACCAATAAGAAACCCCCCTAAGATAACCTAGGAGGGTTGCTTACTCTTCTGACGAGCCTGGAGAGATTCGAACTCCCGACCTGCTGATCCGTAGTCAGCCGCTCTAATCCGCTGAGCTACAAGCCCAAGTCGAAGAATTACGTTGGCGTTCCAACAGTTATCTAATCTAACAGATGTATGATCGAAACGCAACTAAATTCTGAAAATAACTTTTTTATAAAATACAAAATAAAATGCCAAATTCTCCCTTAAGTCATCTCAATAGTGCCGGGGAAGCCCAAATGGTGGATGTTTCCGACAAACAGGTCACCAAACGGGAGGCGATCGCCACAGGACAGATCACCATGACCCAGGCTTGTCTAGAGGCGATTGAAGCGGGTAATGCCCCCAAGGGTGATGTCCTCGGCACAGCCCGTATTGCCGGAATTATGGCAGCGAAACAGACCGCTAACCTAATTCCCATGTGCCATCCCCTGCCGATCAAAAAAGTGAATGTCACCTTTACTCTGGATGCCAGCTTGCCCGGTTATCACATCGAAGCGAGTGTCACGACCAAATCAGAAACGGGCGTAGAGATGGAAGCCCTCACCGCTGTATCCGTGGCGGCGCTGACCCTGTACGACATGGCGAAGGCATTGGACAAAGAAATGGTGATCAGCGGGATTCAACTGCTGAAAAAAACCGGGGGTAAATCCGGCGACTACCTCAGGAAGCCTTTGTAAGTGTCGCTGTGGCGGAATGAGGGACAAGGAGATAGGGGGACAAGGGGGCGCGGTGAGATCTGGATTTTGGATTGGATTTTTTTGTGGTGTCCTGAACTTCTGACCATAGGTTACTGAATGGAACTAATCACTGAGGGTTTACGCTGTCAAAAAAACGTGTTGCAAGAGTTCTCATCAAAATCACCCCTTCTCCCAAGTCTCCCCGTCGCCGCGTCTCTCCTCCCCCCTATGTTCCAAACTCAGGTTTATAATGTGCTTGGTTCATTTTTTCAGTAGATTCAACGCAATTAAGTCCTATGCCTCGTAGTTGGCCCCGTAAACCTGACCGCAAAACTGACCCAGAATTCCGTCGTGCCGATGACCGGATGAATTTTATTGTGCATGTGATGGCTTATTTGGCAGTGAATTCGGGGATCTGGTTTTTTGACATCATTAAAAAAGCGGAATGGTCTTGGGTGACTCCCTGTAGTCTGGTTTGGCTGGGCATTTTGGCACTGAATTTGCTGTATATCTCGGCGATCGCCGACTATTCGGAGGCTTCCAATGACTAGTACCATTGCTATCGAAAAACTCGCTGCGGAAATTGGCGAAAATATCTACATCGACATTGCGGGTTGGCATTTATATCTGTCCGATGCCCATTTACATACCACCGTGGCAGAAAAGATTGCCCCAGATGTGGAGGATAAAGCCGTGGACGCAGCTAAAGTGGCGGCGGTGTTACGGGGAATCCAAGTGCCTGTCGGGGATAAGCAGGCGTTTCTACCCCTCGCTGAATTGATTCCGAAGAAAGGTCATGGCGATTTGCTGCGGCTCCTTGAGGATTATCAGGATAATTGGTAGGTTTTGCGGTCAAGATGACGGAGTTTATCCTGCTGGAAAATGCTGAGGCAACCCAAGCCTTGGGCGTGAAACTCGCTCAGGTGTTGCCGAGGAATTCGGTCATTTTACTCCGGGGGGATCTGGGGGCGGGCAAAACGACTCTTACCCAGGGGATTGGGCTGGGTTTGGGCATTATGGAGGCGATCGCCAGTCCGACCTTTACCCTGGTGAATGAGTACCATGAGGGACGGATTCCCTTGTATCACTTGGATTTGTACCGTTTGGAACCGGAGCAGGTGGACAGCATTTACCCCGAAACCTATTGGGAGGGGGAGGAGTGTGAGCCTGGGTTAACGGTGATTGAATGGTCGGAACGGTTGCCCTTTTTACCAGACAACTATGTGCAGATTGAGCTTGTCCACACCGAAACTCACCAACGACGGGCGACGGTTACTACGATTAATATGGATCTGTCCCTTGATCTTGGCTAATGGGCTGAAATGTTCTGGGGAAATGGCTACAGTGGTTGCAAACTAATTATTGGCGACCATTATTTGTGATGGGGAAATTATGGAACTGTTCACGATTTTGATGTCTGGTCTGTTGGCGACGGGTTCACCCCTGGGGTTGGTGGTCGAGGATATTATGGGCGATCGCCTGGATCAGCGGATGTTGGCGACAGAAGACTTGGCTGTGCGCATCGATAACCTGCCAGCCCACCAAATTATCCATGGCGATATGGATCGACTCCGCATCGCTGCCCATGGCGTAAAACTTTTGTCTAATTTGCGTTTGGATACCGTCGAACTGGAAACCGATCCCCTGAGCTTTGATCTCGAACAATTACGGCAACGCAAATTTAACGCCGATACTCTGCGGGAACCTGTGCAAGCAGGTTTGAAGTTGGTTTTCACTGAAGCAGATCTCAATACAGCCCTGCGATCGCCCCAGATCCGCGCCACCTTACAACCCCTCATTAATCGTTTACTAACCCGTCCCGGTTCCCCCAAACCTGCCCAAGTGCGTCTCACCGAAGCCACCATCGATATGCAGGACAAGAACCGTTTTCAATTTGTCGGCAAAATCACCCAAACCGATCCCCAAACTGGCATAGAACAGATCTCCGATTTGAACTTAGCCTTTACCCTGAACCTCGTCAGCGGTAGCCAAGTGGATTGGCTCGAAGCTGAGGGAACTCTCGATGGGACAGCGCTAAATCCTTTAATGCTCCAGGGTTTTTCCCAGGCGATGGGACAACGACTCAATTTGCAGCGATTCCAGGAAGGGGGCGTAACGGCGCGATTTTTACAATTGGCGATGGATGAGCAACAAATGCAGATGGCAATGTTTATGCGGGTCGATCTTTAGCGGGAGTAATAGGGGCGATCGCCCACCCTCTGCCCAAAAATCCGTCATAATACTCAGTCAGAATACCAACCCTGACGACGCGAGATTTGGCTGAAATCCTATGACCGTTTCCCCCCTAAGCTGGACAAAACTCGAAGCCCTGACTGATTTTTCCATTGACTACGTGAATGGCGCGACCAATGCCCAGTCTCGTCTGCGGTTATTCGGGAAAACTGAAGCCGATGTGTGGGTGACCCTGTACCGCGATAACCATGGCTGGTGTCCCTACTGCCAAAAGGTTTGGCTCTGGTTGGAAGAGATGCAAATTCCCTACCGTATCGAAAAGGTGACAATGTTTTGCTATGGGGAAAAAGAGGCTTGGTATAAACGGAAAGTGCCGTCGGGAATGTTGCCTGCACTGGAACTCGATGGGCGCATAATCACCGAGAGCGATGATATTTTGTTGGCATTGGAACGGGCTTTTGGGGCGCTAAAATTTGCCATGGAAGATCCCAATGTGTTGCCCCTGAGAAGATTAGAAAGATTGTTGTTTCGCGCTTGGTGTAATTGGCTTTGTCGCCCCCCAATGTTTCCGGGACAGGATGAAGATGGTCGGCGTAAATTTGTGCAAGTGGTTGAACAGGTAGAGAATGCTTTGGGTGCAACTCCTAGCCCTTATTTTCTCGAAGATTTTAGTACTGCCGATGTGATTTTTACGCCCTATGTGGAGCGGATGAATGCCAGTTT
>JBIKYI010000095.1:0-7918 GCA_044355355.1 Limnothrix sp.
TTGATTACAAAGGCTATTCATTGCGGGAGGAAAATCCCCGGATGTCGTCTTGGTTTGATGCGATGGAAACCCGGTCAACCTATCGCGGAACCCAGAGTGATTTCCATACCCATGTCCATGATTTACCGCCGCAGATGGGGGGCTGTTATGCCAATGGTGAACCCCAGGCGATCGCCAACCAAGTGCGGGTCGATGAGGGGGAATGGTTTGGTCTACCCGATGTAACCTATCCTGAACCGGACAATGCGAAACGGGAAGCGTTATCTCGAGTGATTAAACATCGCCGCAATATTGTGAAGGTGAATCCGGCGAACGATGCGTTTTTTGATCAGGCGTTGCGTTGTGCTTTAACCCATATGATGACAGGGGAAATCTGCGAACCACCGAAGGATTCAGATAAGGCGTTACGGTATTTGCGAGACAGAATTAATGTGCCCCGTGATATGTCGATTTATGCGGCAAAACACCTCCGCACAGCGTTAGAAAATACGGCAAAATTAGCGGGCGATCACCAAGGAGAAACTATCCCAGTCCGTCACCGTCGCGATCAGGATCCGGCTAATTTCCGGGTTTAGAAAAGCAGAATATATTTGCCTGTTGCTTGTCGAGAATCCTCTTTCGAGAAGAACATTTCGACAATGATGAGGATTGCATCAACAATTCTGTCATTCCGGAACGAGCGAAACGGACTGCAATACAATGGGACTAGAAACTGACCGAGATGAGATTCTGCATTGTGCCGAGAGATGTCGTGAATATGATGATATTTTGGCTTAGGTAGTTTTTTCTTTTCGATACTCTTGAACGGTGCATTGCCCCCTTCGTCCAAGGGTTGTCCACTTCACCGATAGAAACATGCTAGAGCTTCGCCGTGCCATGGTAGAACGGCACATTCGTGCTAAAGGCATCAAGGATCCTGCGGTACTCAGGGCAATGTTGGCTGTGCCGCGCCATAAGTTTGTGCCGACTGATTTTATCAAGGTTGCCTACCGTGATGCGCCCCTGAGTATTGGCTACGGACAGACGGTTTCCCAGCCTTACATTGTTGCCTATATGACTGAGGTGGCGGCGATCGCCCCTGGGGATAAAATTCTGGAAATTGGTACGGGTTCTGGCTACCAGACGGCGGTGTTGGCGGAACTGACCCAGGACAAAAATATTTATACGGTCGAACTGCTGCCTGAATTAGCTTGGCGATCGCAAGAATTGCTGGTCAGTTTGGGCTATCAAGGCATTCAATTCAAGATTGGCGATGGTGCTAAAGGTTGGGCAGACCATGCTCCCTATGATGTGATTATGGTGACCGCCGCGCCGGAGAGTATTCCGCAAACCCTGATCGATCAACTGGCTCCCAATGGCAGAATGGTGATTCCGGTGGGTCATGGGCAACAGGAGTTATTGCTGCTGAAAAAAACATCGACGGGCATCGTCGCCACAAAGCAAATGCGGGTTAACTTTGTCCCGTTACGCAGTCGCGCAGATATCTACAAGGAGCGTCACGCTGGTTTTCTCTAGGGCGATCGCCCAATTTTTTTGTCATTGCGCTGTCGTGTCCGGTGCGGTTGTCGGGGCAGGTTCCGGCGCGGGGGCTGGTTCGGGTTCGGGGCTTGCCACGGGTTCCGGTTGAGCCACAGGTTCGGGAGTCGGTTCTGGTGTCGGCGTGGGTTCCGGCTGTGCTGCGGGTTCTGGTTGTACCACGGGTTCGGGAGTGGGTTCCGGTGTTGGCGTGGCTTCTGGTTGTGTTTCGGGTACGGGTTGAAAATTTACGTCTGGCTCTGACTGGGACGGAGGGAGGGACTCGATGGGTTCCGGGGGGGGAGTCTGGGTCGGTAAATTATGCTTGGGTATATTTTGGGGGATTGTCACTTCGGCGGGGGTATCATCCACAGGAAAGTCCATATTCTCTGGATCGGCGGGGAATGTCTGCACTTGCGATCGCCCCAATAGATTTGCTGCAAACCATAGACCTGCGCTGACTCCAACCACACTACACAACATAAAAGCACAGCCCACGGGTAACCAGCCCCATTTTTTCTTGTTGCCCTGAGTTCTGTTCATTGCGATTGGGGATTGATTTGTTACTGTCATTGCTGCCGCCGGGAATATCGCTGGGGGTCTTGCTTTGGCTTGTGGTCTCTCAGGCATTGCCACAACCCTGGTTGCTACTGTGACATTTTGGGGCGGTAGATTGGGTGATTGGCTGGTGATTTGACGGGTGACGATCTGTTCCGGAATTGGTGTTGGATCTTTTAATAGTTCCTGCAACATGGCATGGGCGGTGGGAAAGCGATCGCGGGGCTGGAAACTCACTGCTTTGGCGATCGCCTGACCGAGGGGAGTCTGGAGATAGGGAAAATCCTTCTGCCAGAGAATTTCCCCCGTCTGGGCATCCGTCGCAAAATGCTGCGGCGACTTCCCTGTTAACAAATAAATTGCCGTGTAACCCAAACTGTACAAATCGCTGCTATAGACCGGACGACCTGCCCCCTGCTCCGGCGGCATATAACCAGGCGTACCGATCACCACCGACACAGGCCCATTGCGATCCAGATAAATCACTGTCGATAGGGCTTCCTTGACTGCCCCAAAATCAATCAGCACAGGTTTTTGATCCGCACTGCGCAGAATAATATTTTCCGGTTTAATATCCCGGTGAATAATGTATTGATCATGGATCGATTGCAGCACAGGCAAAAGTTCCCGCAATAAACGCTGCACTTGCTCCGGGGCTAAACAACCCTGTTGATTGACGAGTTCCTGTAACGTTAAACCATCAATCCATTCCTGTACCAGATAGAAATTACCCTGCTCCTCAAAATGGGCATAGAGTCGGGGAATTTGTGCATGGTTTTCCCCTAAGGTCTCTAGGGTCGCTGCCTCCCGCTGAAAACGCCGCTGCAATTCCTGTTTCATTTGGGGGGCGGTAGCTTGTACTTGCAAGGACTTCAACACACATTGCCGTTGGGACGGGAGTTGTAAATCCTTGACCAAAAAGGTATCACCGAAGCCCCCTTTGCCGAGGGTTTCGATAATTTGATAACGACCGTTAATCAGGGACGATTGCATAGAGATTGTAGACAGGGAATGATGTCTTAATTCTACATGGCAAGATTTATGGATTTCGGAGAGATCGGGCGATCGCCTACAATCAGATCCGAATCATTTTAAATTCTCCTAAATTTTCTCACCAATTCACTTACCCCTTAGCTTGCACTTGTTTGTCCATGAATTACCTGATTGCCGTCTACCCCGATCGCATTAGCGCCGAAGCTGCCTATACCGAACTCGAAAAATCTGAGATCGCTAAATCCGATCTCGTCATCCTCGGCAAAGGCTACCAAACCGCAGACGAGTTCGGCTTTATTGACCCCACCCAAAAAGGGGCTGAACAGGCGAAATTAATGTCATTCTGGCTCATCCCCTTCGGTTTCTTTGGGGGCTTTGTCTTTGATTACATCACCGGGTTGAATACTTTTGATTGGGCAGGAACTCCTGGTAATCATATCGTCGGGGGTCTCGCTGGGGCGATCGCCGGAGGAATGGGCAGCTTTTTCGTCGGCAACAGCATCGGTATGTTGGAAGCCAGTGGCGATGCCTTGCCCTACCGCAACCGCCTCAATGCCGGAAAATATCTCGTTGTGTACAAATACAAAGTGAATCGATACCGCGATCTTGCCACCCGCATTCTGCAAGAAACCAACCCCGAAAATCTTCAGGGCTATACCGAAAGTCTCTAGATTGTCACCAGCGAACCCTGGCAATTTAAGGCAAGTGATTACAATGGAAACAACGGACAACGAAGCCCAGGAGTCGAGTCATTCCCATGGTTACCACCCTCGTTAAACGCTATAGCTTTGAAGAATATTGCCAGTATGACGATGGCACAGATACCCGCTATGAACTGGACAACGGGAAGTTAATCGCCATGACTCCACCAAAAGGACTGCATTTTCTCATTGCTCAACGATTAGAAACTTATCTGACAGCAGAAATTCAACGGCAACAAAAAGAATGGATTTGTCTCAGGGATGCGGGTTTAAAAACCAGTTTTGAAAAATCTCGACTGCCGGATGTGATGGTGGTTGAGAAAGCAAAATTTATGGCATTACTAGATAAATCCCTGATTTTTGATGATCCGCCTTTGTTTGTGGTGGAGATTGTTAGTCCAGAGTCGATCGCCCGTGATTATCGTTATAAGCGCTCTGAATATGCGGCGATCGCCGTGCCAGAATATTGGGTAATTGATCCCAGTGAAGGCAAAGTGACCACCTTTATTTTTAACGAAGGGTTGTACGACGAAATCATTTTTATGGGGGAACAAACCATCGTTTCTCCGCAATTTTCTGAATTGAAACTTACGCCGCAAACTATTTTGAGTATTTGATGATCCTGCTGATCGAAGGGGTGGCGATCGCCCCTAGGCAAATCCCTTCTGCTGTTTCTTTTTAGATCCTTGAACGCGGACACCAGTCATCGCTAACTCCCCTTCATAGAGACTCCTCGCAAATGCAGGGATCATCATTTTCATATTGTTCGTATAGTTTTCTCCGACCCACAACTTCTTTAGTTTCTCCCTTGCGTCTTCATTGATGTAAATTTTTCCCTCCTGAAGATTACTGCCCTTTGAAATAACCACCATTGCTATCTCATAATGCCTAGAAGTGATGCAAATAATGTAGTCTTCCTTATCTCTTTTCAAGGACTTGCGCAGATAGCTAATTTCAGGTTTGAGATCTGAATCGTACAAATCTAATTTCATCACTCCATTGTCTAATAAGGCTTGATTTAACGCATTTTCAAGTTTTTGAAGATTAATGATTGTCATTTGCTTGTGTGCTGAAAATTACTAAAAGTATTGATATTTAGCCTGGAAAAAATAACCTCAAAAAATGATCGACATTTGCACAAAATTTTACGCATAATTTGAGATGATTTATCCGATTGTTGTTCCTATGAATGTTGTGGAGTCTATGCCCAGAGAAAGTCGTAGCAGGCGATCGCCCCAAGTGAATTCCAGACTATCCCTGTCGAAAAGCCCTTCTGTCCATCCCCCACAAGGCTAGAATAGAGACTATTATCAACCTTTTGTATCGTCTCTTGATCAAGTCCTATGGCAGTTGCATCCAGCAAAACCGAGTATGAAGCCGTTATTGGGTTAGAAACCCACTGTCAGTTAAATACTGCCAGCAAAATTTTCTGTAATTGTTCCACCTCCTTCGACAGCGACCCCAATAGCAACGTTTGCCCCATCTGCCTAGGCTATCCGGGAGTCCTGCCCGTACTGAATGAGAAGGTTTTAGAATCTGCTGTCAAAATGGGTTTGGCTCTGAAAGCGAAAATTAGCCCCTACAGTAAATTTGACCGTAAGCAATATTTCTATCCTGACCTACCGAAAAATTACCAGATTTCCCAATATGATTTGCCCATCGTTGAGCATGGCGCAATCGAGATCGAACTAGTCGATAAACCCAATGATATCCCAGTCAAAAAGACGATCGGGGTGACCCGTCTCCACATGGAGGAGGATGCGGGGAAACTGGTACATGCGGGGAGCGATCGCCTCTCTGGTTCCACCTACTCCAAAGTGGACTTTAACCGCACAGGCATTCCCTTGCTAGAAATTGTCTCTGAGCCTGATCTCCGTTCTGGTAAAGAAGCTTCGGAATATGCCCAAGAATTGCGCCGTTTGGTGCGTTACCTCGGTGTAGGCAACGGCAACATGCAGGAAGGTTCCCTACGGTGTGACGTGAATATTTCCGTCCGTCCTGTCGGTCAAGAAGCCTTTGGCACGAAGGTGGAGATTAAAAATATGAACTCCTTCAGTGCGATTGAAAAAGCCATTAACTACGAAATTGAGCGGCAAATCAAGGCGGTTGAAGCGGGCGAACCCATTTACCAAGAAACCCGCCTCTGGGATGAAAGCAGCCAACGCACCTTCAGTATGCGCATGAAAGAGGGAGCCAGTGATTATCGCTACTTCCCCGAACCCGATTTACCCCCCATGGAAGTTTCAGCGGCACAACTGGAAGCCTGGGCGGCGGAACTCCAGGAAACCCCAGCCCAAAAACGTGCCCGTTACGAGACGGACTATGGCTTGTCTGGCTATGACACGCGGGTACTCACCGATGATCGGGATGTCGCCGAATACTTTGAAGCGGCGGTGGCGGCGGGGGCTGACCCCAAACAGGTGACGAACTGGGTGACCCAGGATATTGCTGCCCACCTGAATAAAAATGTGGGCTTAACGATTAATGATCTACCCCTCACGGCGGCGCACCTCGCTGAACTGGTGAATCTCATCAATGACGGCACAATCAGCGGCAAAATTGCGAAGGAAATTCTCCCGGAACTGCTCGAACAGGGGGGATCTCCTAAGGCGATCGTTGAAAGTCGTGGACTCACTCAGATTTCTGACACCGGGGAACTCGAAGCGATGATTGATGAATTACTCGCGGCGAACCTCGATAAGGTGGAAGCATTCCGGGCTGGCAAGACAAAATTACAGGGTTTCTTTGTTGGTCAAATGATGCAGAAAACCAGTGGTCGTGCGGATCCCCAGCTTGTGAATAAGCTTTTAACTGCCAAGCTCAAGGGTGATGCTTAACAATTAGTAAACATAATTTTGGGGTGAGGGGGTTGACCCCCTATGGCGATCGCGTTATATTGATTTCAGTAGATGCACCCTGATGATTGGGGGGTCACGAAGTGGCTCTCCATTTTTTTTGTTTTTTTATAATCAGTACCTATGTTCTAGTGTTCCGATAACTTACTGGATGCCTGCGGCGATGAGGTGCTGTGCCATTGCTGACCAAGGGAGATTTTGTTCGATGTAGTTGGGGTTGTTGGGGAGGTAGGGGCTTTGGATGCGGTCAATGCTGATGAGTTCTGCGTTGGGAGAGAAGACGGGGTTATCGGGGTTGAAGTCGGTGGGGTGCATGAGGGAGCTGGAGAAGCCTTTAAAGATGAGTATTTGGTCTTCTTCCTCGCCGTCTAGGGTGTGGATCAGCAGGACTTCGGTGGGGCGTTTGAGGGTGTAGGTTTCGAGTTGTTTGGCGATCGCCGGGGTGATGTTCATGGCAAAAATAATTTGAGAAATAATTCATGGTGAATAGAACAATAAATTTTAAGCCGTGGGCGCGGGAATGTTGCCGTCGAGTCTCATGGGGGCGATCGCTGATCGATGTCATGAATTATTAGTGGTTGAGAGTTTATAAACCATGCTTATTCAAAAAATCATGCAGGAACTGCAAACTATTCCAGAAGAAAAATTAGCTAAAATTTATGATCTCATTTATTATTTTCGTTTAGGTTTACATCAAGAATCAATGCAGCCGCGAACACCAGAAATACTGCAAGGAACATTACGTGATACTTTTTTTGAACCTTTGCCAGAAGAAGAATTAAAACAATGGGAATAAATTATTTGATCGATACCTATGTCCTTTTATGGTGGTTATTTAACGACCTTGAATTAGGTGATAATTGCCGAGAAATAATCAGTAATCCTCACCATAATATTTTGATTAGTAGTGCCACTGCTTGGGAGATTGCCACAAAGTATCGTCTTGGAAAATTACCAGAAGCGCAACCTATTGTTGAAAAATATCCTCAAATCTTAAGTCAGTCTAGATTTGTTGAATTACCGATTACGTTAGTCCATTCCTTTAGAGCAGGCAGTTTGGCGATCGCCCATTGAGATCCTCTTGATCGCATGATTATGGCTCAGGCAAAACTCGAAAAAATCCTCGTAATTACCTATGACAAAGCCTTCTAAATGGAATTAATTTACATTACCCCAACACCCAATTAAGCAACATAAAAATCTATCTAATCTGCTGCTGACCTGCGAAGTCAAGTAACCGATGCTGGATAATCCCTTTGAAGAATCCTAGAGGCTATAGACCGAAAAAAAGAGCTG
>JBIKYI010000239.1:0-5249 GCA_044355355.1 Limnothrix sp.
GCCAAAAAAATGGCAGATTATGGCGAGAGCATCGGTCGTTTGGCAACATTTCAAGCGGTCTTAAATCTCCTCAGTAAAACGGACAATCCCCTGGAATTGGTGGGCACTGCCTACGATGAAACGGAACTATTACCCCGTTATCTGGCAGCCAATAGTCGCATTGCCCTACTGATTCTCTATCTCAATAAATTGGTCTTGGCAACGATTCTCAACGAGCCGCAACGGGCGCTGGAGTATGCCAATCTAGGGCGGGAATATCTGACCAGTGTGCAATCCATGTTGGTCTATCCGATGTTTCATTTCTACGAAGCATTGGCATATTTGAGTCAATTTAAATTGGGCGAAGTGACGGATCCGAACCAATTAGACCGCGTAGCTAAAACACTGTCAAAATTACGCGTCTGGGCAGAACAAGCCCCTGGCAACTATCAACATAAGGTGGCGTTGGTGGCGGCAGAACAGGCAAGGGTAACTGGTGACAAGCTGATCGCCCTCGAAGCCTATGATCAGGCGATCGCCGGGGCAAAACAATCTAAATTCCTCCAGGAAGAGGCGATCGCCAACGAACTCGCCGCCAAATTTTACCTAGAGTGGGGCAAAGAAAAAATCGCCGCAGTCTACCTCCAGGAAGCCTATTACGCCTATGCCTACTGGGGAGCCGTCGTCAAAATTGATCAGTTAGAAGAACATTACGCCCACCTCCTTGGCGGTATCATGCAAAAAAATCTACCCGCCTGGGTTGCCGTCCCCTTCACCAGCATTGACAGCGATTTCCAGCAAACCCTTGCCCCCCACACCACCAAAAATGTCTCCCAGCTCAGCAGTGGCTTTACCACCAGCCTCGATCTCAATGCACTCTTGCAAGTCGCCCAGAGTCTCTCCATCACCGTCGAACTCGATCAACTCCTCGCCGAAATTGTCGAACTGATCCTCACCAATGCTGGCGCACAAAAAGCCTGCCTCGTCATCCCCGAAAATAACCAGTGGCAACTCCGGGCGATCGCCGAACTCACCCCCCAAAACACCATCGCCATCAACACCCAAGCTACCCCCATTGATAACCACAGTCCCCTCCCCCTCCCCCTGATCCAGTACGTTAAAAACACACAAAACTCCATCATCATCGACGGACTCCAGACCGAAATTTCCGGCATCCTCCAGGGTTACCTCCTCAAATACCAACCCCAAAGCGTCTTTTGTCTGCCACTGCTGAACAAGGGTCAGATCGTTGCCATCACCTACCTCGAACATGCCACCGTGAAAGGCGTATTCACCCCCCAACGGCAGACCATGCTCGAATTTTTCTGCACCCAAGCCGCTGTTGCCCTCGAAAATTCCCGCCTCTACCACGAAACCCAACAGGCATTCACCGAAATTCAGTACAAAGAAGCCCAATCCCGTGCCATCTTCGAAGCCGCCAGCGATGGTCTGCTGATCACCGATTTAGAAACGGGCAAAGTGATCGATGCTAACCCAACCTACTGCGAGATGCATGGTTATTCCCATACCAAAATTTTGCAGTTACAACCCCTCGATCTGATTCCTGTTGCTCGCCAGGCAAAATTTAAAGCATTCCTCGCAACGGTCAAATCGGGTCAAGAATTTACCTGTGAGGCTGCCTGTCACAAGTCCGATGGCACGCCCTTCTACATTGAAATTAATTCTGTGCCCTTTAGTTATAACGGCAAATATTGTGGGCTTTCTGTGGTGCGAGATGTCACTGCCAGTCGTAATTTAAAACATTCGATTCAGGAGAAAAATCGCCGTCTCGAACAAACCATGGCGGATCTCCAGGATGCGCAATTGCAGATGGTTCAAAGCGAAAAGATGTCTGCCCTTGGCAATTTGGTAGCAGGGGTTGCCCATGAGATTAATAATCCGACGGGTTTCTTGCAGGGGAACATTCAACCTGCTATGGAATATGTGCAGGATCTGTTGGGGCTAATTGATTTGTATGGGACGGTCTATCCAGAACCTACGCCGGAAATTGTTGAGGAAATTGAGGCGATCGATTTAGAGTTTGTGCGGGAAGATATTGTGAAATTGCTGGATTCGATGAAATTAGGGGTAGATCGGATTCGCAATATTAGTAATAGTTTACGGACGTTTTCGCGGCAGGATCTTGACCATATGGTGCGTTTTAATCTCCATGATGGTCTGAATAGTACGTTGCTGATTCTCAAGCATCGCACGAAGGCGAATGAGCTGCGTCCAGCGATTAAAATTAAGAAGGAATATGGAAATTTACCGGAGGTATTATGTTTTCCGGGGCAGATTAATCAGGTGTTTATGAATCTGTTGGCAAATGCGATTGATGCCCTTGAGGAAAGTAATGGCGATCGCCCCTATGGTGACATTCAAAATAATCCCAACGTTATTACCATTCGCACGATTCCCCTCGATACGGATCGGGTGCAGGTGCAGATCACGGATAATGGCTGTGGGATGTCTGCTGCCACGCAACGTCAAATTTTTGATCAGGGTTTTACGACCAAGGAAGTAGGTAAGGGCACGGGTCTAGGCATGGCGATCGCCCATAAAATTATCACGGATAAACATGGGGGCACGATTACCTGTGGGTCTGCTCTCAATGTCGGTACAACCTTTACGATTACTCTTCTGGTGAATCCTTAATTCAGTGGGAGTTCTGGATAAGACAAGAAAAGGAGAAGCAGTGAGTTATCGTCATTCTAAATAAGGATGAGATATCAAGTATCACCGTATTTGCGAATAATTTCATCTAATGAAGTACCTTTTTTTGCAGACATTCTCGCTCTCTTCAATGCACTAAAATCATGATCTATCTCATTTAAGTTAGGGGAATACTTTGGGAGAAAGACTATCTTATGTCCTTTAGATTCCACCATTTCTTTAATCACTTTCTTTAATCACTGTCTTTCGATGAATAGGGGCATTATCTATGATCAGTATTGATATTTTTTCCAGAGATGGTAATCAATATCTCTTCAGCCATCCTTCACAATCAATAACGTTCAGACTCCCTTTGAAAATCATTGGTGCAAGTAAATCTTTCTTTTTCTTTCTGCGTCCTGCCACTAAATTCTCCTTGATGCCTCTCTTGCCTGTCTTCTCTCCGTATCTTTGTTTACCCATTTGAGACCATCCATAACGGCTAGCCTCAACATTGAGAGATGCTATTTTACGCACGCGCCAAGCGGCTGAGATTGCAGGCATTCGCGCCATTTTAGTCCATGTCATTTCTGAAAAAGCCAAACAATTTTATGAAAGTTGTGGCTTTAACATCTCCCCCATGGAACCGATGACTCTCATGATCATGATCGCTGATGTAAAAAATTCTTGGGAATCAACAACGAATAGTAAAACCAATATTAAAGGGAATGCCCACTTATCTAGGTTTTGCAATGGCTTCAGGGTAAACTAGCTAAGTTATTTCATTGTCTTTACTCCGTTTCCCATGGCAACCTACCTCATTGAAGTTGGTACAGAAGAACTCCCTGCTGATTTTGTCGCATCGGCGATCGCCCAGTTACAGAAGCGCGTGGCGAATAGCCTGACGGAGTGTTTTCTTGAGCCGGAAAGAATTGCGGTGTATGGTACACCCCGACGTTTGGCGGTATTGATTGCAGGTTTACCAGAGCAACAGGCGGATCGAGAGGATGAAATCAAGGGACCACCAGCCGCCGCTGCGTTTAAGGATGGTGTCCCCACGAAGGCTGCCGAAGGTTTCGCGAAAAAACAAGGGGTTGAGCTGGGAGCGCTGGAAGTCCGTCCGACTGATAAGGGTGATTTTGTGTTTGTGCAGAAGAAAACCGTTGGTCGCCCCACCCAGGAAATTTTGCAGGAATCGGTTTTGGGCTGGTTTACTGCGCTGGAAGGGCGGCGGTTTATGCGCTGGGCAGATGGGGATCTGCGTTTTCCGCGACCGATTCGCTGGTTGGTTTCCCTCTGGAATGAAGCGATTTTGCCGCTGGAATTGCTCAATGGTGCGGACAAATTGACGGCGGGACGGCTTTCCCGTGGGCATCGGATTCTCCATACTGGGGATGTGGCGATCACCCAGGCTGCTGATTATGTGGAGACGTTACGGGCTGCCTTTGTCGAGGTGGATCCCGCTGTGAGGGAAGCGACCATTATTGACGCGGTGAAAACTGCCGCTGCCAGTGTCAATGGTGAAGCTGAGATGCCTGCCGATTTGCTGGCGGAAGTGGTCAATCTCGTGGAATATCCCACCGCTGTGGTTGGGGAGATTGAAGCGGAATTTTTAGAGTTGCCCCCGGAAGTGATCACGACGGTCATGGTGAATCATCAGCGCTACTTTGCTCTGCGGGATTTAAAGGATAAGAGTGTGCTCCTGCCGAAATTTATTACCATCTCTAACGGTGATCCGAATAAGGCGGAGATTATTGCGGCGGGGAATGGTCGGGTGATTCGCGCTCGATTGGCGGATGGTCAATTTTTCTATCGGGCGGACTGTAGCGAGCATCTGGATAGCTATTTGCCGCAGTTGGAAACGGTCACTTTCCAGGAAGAACTGGGGACGATGCGGGATAAGGTCGATCGCCTGATGGTGATGTCCCAACAGATTGCGGAACAGCTTGGTTTAGGGGAGGAGGAGAAGGAAATTATTGCCAGTACGGCGATGCTCTGTAAGGCGGATCTGGTGACGCAAATGGTGTTTGAATTCCCGGAATTGCAGGGGATTATGGGTCAGAAATATGCGATCGCCAGTGGGGAATCCCAGGCGATCGCCGATGGTATTTTTGAGCATTATTTACCCCGTGGCGCGGATGATATTTTGCCCCAAACCCTGCCAGGTCAAGTGGTGGGCATGGGCGATCGCCTCGATACCTTGGTGAGTATTTTCGGGTTGGGAATGTTGCCGACGGGTTCCTCGGATCCCTTTGCCCTACGCCGTGCTGCCAATGCCATTATTGCTGTCGCTTGGGATGCGGGTTTGGATATTAATTTGCTGGAACTCCTCGCCCAGGGCAGTGCTGATTTTGTGACGGCGCACCCCGGTAAAGAGTCGCCCCTCGCCAATTTGCAGAAGTTCTTTAGCCAAAGGATTCAGACTTTATTACAGGACGAACGGGGCATTGATTATGATCTCGTCAATGCGGTCATCGGTGTGGATGATGCGGAGTACACGGAACGGGCGTTAACTGATTTGCTCGATGTGGGCGATCGCGCGGAATTTTTGCAGAGTATCCGCAATGATGGGCAACTCGAAAAAATCTATGCCACGGTGAATCGTTCCGCGAAATTAG
>JBIKYI010000240.1:0-5230 GCA_044355355.1 Limnothrix sp.
TTCCATAGAAACTAGGGGATGTTTCCCATAAAAATTATAATTAAGATAATCATCTAGAGACGTGATTTTGCCTCCATCCATTCCCAATAGATATATCTCTTTAATGCCCATGTAATATGCAGACATCAAAGCAACATCAATGAAAACAAGACCATGCCCAGAAAGAGGTTTTGTTAAATCGATGGAACAAGATTCAAGAGTAGATAACGCGGGGCTAAAAGAATTAGGCGTGTGTAAATAATAAACTTGATGATCTTGGAAGAGGTGCTCTTGTTTGTCTATTGTTTCAACACGTTTAGAAAAAAGCTTAATGGTTGGCTGGGTCTTTTCTTGTTGAAGAAGATACCATTGTTTGCGAAAATCTGAAGCCTCAAGACTAGGATCACAGGAGCAAAGGTAGGTTGGGTTAATCTCCTCATATTCTTCATGCAGGAAGAAACTGTTAAAAACAAATGTAATTTCTTTATTTAGCTTTTTTAGATTTTGTTTGAGTATCGAAGGTCCATTACCTATGAGGAACGCCCTTTGATTTAAATGCTTATTTTTTAGCTCTATATTTCTAGCTTCAACCATTCCAAACTTTCGATAATAGTTGATTCGACTTATGAAATTGAATCTCTTTAAATTTTCAAGATTCTCATGTGAAATATTATTCCGCAGTGTCACTTTTAGTTGTTCTTTTATGTTCTTCATTCAAATAATCTCATATCTAATTTAGTATCTCG
Organism: Limnothrix sp.; assembly: GCA_044355355.1. Taxonomy (GTDB): domain Bacteria; phylum Cyanobacteriota; class Cyanobacteriia; order Cyanobacteriales; family MRBY01; genus MRBY01. The sequence goes on from JBIKYI010000240.1 coordinate 726, forward strand.
CTTATTCATATTTGGAAGTTTACTAAAACAGCGAAAAATTTGCTAGTAAAACTTATTTGTTCGGTTTATATTTACATCACGCCGGCTTGTAAATTCCACATTTCTTGATATTCTCCATTCTGTAACAATAAAGTGTTATGTGAGCCTTCTTCAATGATTGAAGCATCTCGTAGTACAAGAATATGATCGGCTTCAACAATCGTTGAAATTCTATGAGCAATTACCAGCACGCTACAAGATTGCTTAAATTGGTCTAATGCTTCCTGAACTAGTTGCTCTGATCTGCTATCTAAGGCGCTGGTTGCTTCATCGAGAATCAAGATTTGTGGTTGTTTGAGAATGGCGCGGGCTAAGGCTAATCGTTGCCGTTGTCCTCCCGAAAGACGATAGCCTCGTTCACCCACAATTGTGTTATAACTTTCTGGTAAATTTTTGATAAATTGATCAGCTTGGGCGGCGATCGCCGCTTGAGTTACGTCTTCATCTGTTGCCTCTGGTTTACCATAGCGAATATTTTCTAGAATACTTTCGTTAAAGACAAATGTATCCTGACTGACGACTCCTAAACGCGATCGCCAACTCTGCAAATTATAATCTTGGAGGGGAGTCCCATCGACATAGATATTTCCTTGGGTGGGTTGATAGAGACTAATGAGTAGATCGGCAATGGAAGATTTGCCAGCACCCGATTCTCCGACCAACGCAACAACTTTACCTCTCGGCAAAACGAAGGAAATATTTTGTAAAGCCCAACGATCCGTTTGAGGATATTTAAGCGAGACTTTGCGAAACTCGATCCTATCTTGTAGGGTTTCAAAAATGACCGAGCCAGACTGAATGAACTCTTTATCTTCAGTTTTAAGAATTTCCTGTAGGCGCTGAAAATCTCCCGCATTTTGGGCGAGAGCACCTAGATAGGAAATAATACTATTGATGTAAGTCGTTAAACGATTGAGTACAGCGAGAAAAGTAACCAATACGGGCAGCAATTCTGTTGAACGACTTTGAAGAATCGAATAACCAGCCAACAAAATCAGACCAATACTGGTAAGGGTAAGGGAACGCCCCAGAGGTGTAGCCAACTGGAGTAAGCGACTTTGTTTTTCTAGTTGGGGAACAAGGTTTCCTTCCAACTGCTGGAGAGTTTGGATAGCGAGGTTTTGGCTAGCAAAAGTATGAATTACTCGTAACCCCTGAATACTTTCGGTGATGTGTTTAGACACGCCTACCTGAAACTGGGTCACAGCAATGGATGTCTGACGAATGCGGGGCAAGAGAAATTTTTGTATCCAAAACAATCCTGCTGAAACTAGCACCGTCACAAAAAAGAGGAGAGGCGAGATCACGAACAGCACCACCAACTGTGCGATCGCCGTCATGCCACTGAGCAGTAGACGGTTACAGGAAAAAATTTCCTTATTAACTGTGGGGGCTGCAAGGGTAATATAATTCGTCAGATCGCCGACTTTATAACGACTGGCACAGGCAAAGCTGAAAGACATCACCTGCCGGAAAATTTTCTCGGTCATCAGAGCTTGAATCCTTGCCGATAGATAGTCTGATGACACACCACCTACATATTCCAGAGCATTGCGCAAATACTGAAGGGAGATCGCCAAAACAATTAACCCCACAAATAGTTGCCCTTGACTTAATTGGCTGGCAAATGCACTTAATCCGATGCTGGTCAGCAAGGGATTTTCGAGAACTTGAGAAAAGGCATCAGAGGAGGCGATCGCCTGAAGAGCCAGAAAAATCAACCCAAAACTACTCCCCTCAAACACAGCCGAAAGCAGATTGGCATTGAAATTAAGCGCAATTAATCCCCGATTGTAGTTGATCGTGCCTAATACCACACGATAGGCTGGATTCTGGACATGTTCCTTGATGACGGACTTAAGGGACTTTTTCCAAGACTTAGCAGGGGAGATTGTCATAATGTCAATTTTAAAGGAGCAGATCCCAAGATAAAGGCATTCCTTGCCGCAGATTTTGTTTTGCTGTTTTCCCCAACACTAAATCGTAGTATTTGGGAGCAAGTCCATAACCAGGACGGATACGACGGATATTCTGTGCGGTTAGCTTCTCTCCCGCCTTGATATCTTCTGCAACATACAGCGATCGCCGGAAAAGCAGGGACTTTTGTTCTGCCTCTGTTGCCCCATAATTGATTTTGCCAAGCGCTTGCCAAGCCCGTTCCGTCTCCTCCACCAACTGTTTCATCTCATGGGGTTCCATAGAAAACGCTGCATCTACACCGCCATCAGCACGACTTAAAGTGAAATGCTTTTCGATAAACGTTGCCCCTAAAGCCACACTGGCAACAGCCGCCCCAATCCCTAAAGTGTGATCAGATAAACCGACTTGAACATCAAATAATTCTCTTAGATGGGGAATCGTCAATAAATTTGTATTTTCTGGAATCGCAGGATAGGTACTCGTACATTTGAGCAAAATTAAATCTTGACACCCAGCTTCCCTCGCTGTCCTGACGGTTTCATCTAATTCGGCGATTGATGCCATCCCCGTAGAAATAATCATCGGTTTTCCCGTACTTGCAACTTTACGAATTAGTGGCAAATCTGTATTTTCAAAGGACGCAATCTTATAACAAGGAATATTTAAAGACTCCAAGAAATCAACAGCAGTCTCATCAAAAGGAGTACTAAAACAAATCAGTCCCAATTCCTGACACCGCTTAAAAATTTGCTCATGCCAGGCCCAGGGTGTATGTGCCTGTTGATAAAGCTTATAGAGAGACTGACCCTCCCATAGGCTATTCGGATCACTGATAAAAAATTCTCCTTCATCAAAGTCTAGGGTCATCGTTTCCGCTGTATAGGTTTGCAGCTTAAGGGCATGAACACCTGATTTAGCTGCGGCTTCTACAATTTCTAAGGCGCGATCAAGGCTTTGATTATGATTGCCCGACATTTCCGCCACGATAAAAGGAGGATGATTTTCACCCAATGTTCGATGCTTAAGATTAATTCGTTTCATTGATAAGTTGAGACTTTACTGACACTTTTTTATAATATGAACTAGTACAACCTTTAATGATTCTATCATCAACTTTTGAAAAACCTGCTTTTTCAAAAGTCCTAATAGACTTACAATTTTCCACTTTAATAAAAGCATTAATTGTGTGAATAGAAGTTTGATTAAACAAAAGTTCTGAGGCAGTTTCAATCAAAACTTTACCATAGCCACAACCTTGCCATTCTGGAGCAATACTCATACTAATAGTTGCTTCCTTATTCACTTTATCTAAATCAAAGCGGACTTGACCAATCGGCACATGATTCTCATTTAGTGCTAGCCAATAACAACAGTCAGAGTCTTGGAGTTTTGTATTAAACCATTGAACGTGAGTTTTCCAGGGGATCAAATTACTAGAAAAAGAAGCTAATCTAATACTAGGAGCGTTAGCCCACTGCCAGATAAGTTGACTATCTCCCTTTTTTATCTTACGTAGTTTGATTTTGTTATCCAACATTTTTTGTGTTAATAAATGCTATTGATTTAACTAATATGTGATCGGTAATACTAAAAAGACTTGTAGTGATACGAATTAAAGATTTTTATAAAAAAATCACTCCATAAATTGATGTATTTTTTCAACAACTCGTTGACTACCTTTGCCATCAACTAATTGCCTTGCAGTTTGACTCATTGACTGACGTTGCTCAGGCATGATTAATAGATGAGAAACAATTTGAATTTGAGCAATAGCCGTTTCTGTCTGGTCTTCATGCCAACCTAAATTGACGACAATGCCCATTTCATCAAGCTTTTGGGCAACTTCTCGCTGATTATCCGCCAAGGTAATTACCACTGTCGGCAATCCCATAAACGCTAATTCCCAATTTGTAGAACCACCTGCAGCGATCGCCAAATCAGCCCAAGCCATTAATTCCGGCATATTATTAGCATTTTTCACTAAACGTATCACCGAAGGCATAGACTGAGCCACCGTTTTCAGTTGCTTGTCATGAGGATTACTTCCCCCAACGACAACTAAAATCTCAAGATCTTCTACTTTAATGTATTGTAGAGCTTGCATTACTTTCAAGGTGACATTATCAGGATCACTACCTCCCAATGTTATAAGAATTTTTTTTGCCACTTCAGGGATTTGTCGTTGCCATTCCTGCCATTGCCCAAACTCTCGACGCAGCAAACTATAGGAGCAACCTAGCAATAGTTCCGTATAACTTTCCCGATGACAATACCAATCTAGATTCGCACTTAAATTTTGATTCAATACCAGATCTGCATAGTAATGTTCAGCATGTCCATAATCATCCAAAAAAAGAATTTTAAGTCCCGCTTCTTTTAGCATTAGTTGATAATCTGAACCAAACTGATAACCATCAACTATTACAAAATTCGCATGTAATTGCTTTGCCGTTGTAATTATCTGCCGAGCATCCTCAGAACTACCTAAATTTACATCTAAATGTTTCACGTCAATACCTTCTGAAAAAAGCCGTGTTTCTAGAGTG
>JBIKYI010000241.1:0-5205 GCA_044355355.1 Limnothrix sp.
GGTAATCGCTGTCTCAGATCCTGAAAAAAAGGCTGATAGACAGATCATTACTATGAGTACGGCGAGATCAATCCACACTTTTCCCAGTAGGGCTTGGGGTTCGGCGATCGCAAGCAGAAAATTCAATTTGTACAGAAATGAAATAAAGGGGTTATTAAGGGATCGGGGGCAAGCATCTTAAAAGGAGTAGGCGGTGCTTAATCCCCAGGCAATCAGGGCGGCGATCGCCCCTAGCACGACAACGGCAGAAACTGCGACCACAACGGGCTTATCAGCTCCATCAAATTTCATGATGCCACGGTTCAGATCAGACATAGTATTTACAACGGGCTGCTCTTCAGCCAAATACGAAGGACTTCACCTATCTAGGGTATCGAACTCTGGGGTTAATAGCGTTAAGGATTATAGAGAAACCAAAAGAATTTAAATTAGTCAATTCAATCAATCAATTTATTCAACCAAAAATAATCCAGCCATCATGCAACCCATAATCAAGACAGTTTTACTGCCGTCATGATCTCCGGTTTATTCAAATGGTGGTACTGCCAATCCATTTCTTGCCAAATTTTGCCATCGAGGGCACTTTGTTCAATCAAACTCGCTAAACGTAATGCTTTGAGGGCTTGCTCACCACCAACGGAGGGCTGTTCTCCCCCGCGCACACATTGAACAAAATGCTCAAGCTCGGCATGGAGTGGCTCAATATTGCTGGTGTAGACCTGTTCAATTAAACCATCTTGGCGATAGAGCACCTGACCATAATCGGTAGTGTAGTTGGCTGTCGTTTGACGATGGATTTCGATTTCGTTATTGAGAAAATCGGCTTCGGTGAGGGAATTACGGCAATGGGCGGCAATGGAACGGATCTTGCGGTGGGTCACTTTGCTGGCGGTGAGGGTGGCAACAATGCCATTGGCAAAATTCAAGGTTGCTGTGACGTAATCAAGATGTTCGGATTCTTCGCGCTTGGAGCCTGTGGCGGTTAATTGCACCACGGGGGAGGCTGCCATTTCTAGCAGTAGATCGATGTCGTGGATCATCAAATCGAGGACGACGGAAACATCATTTGCCCGCTGGGAATAGGGACTCATGCGGTGGGCTTCGATCGCCAGGAGTTTTTCGGTTTTGAGGACTTTGCTGAGTTCCTGGAAGGCGGGGTTAAACCGTTCGATATGTCCGACTTGGAGAATAACGTTGTGTTCAGCGGCGGCGTTAACTAGTGCCTCTGCTTCGGCAATGCTGGCGGCGATCGGTTTTTCGATCATGACGTGAATGCCTGCTGCCATGCATTCTAAGCCGACTTGGTAATGGAGTCTGGTGGGGACAGCGATACAAACGGCATCAACGAGGGGAAGAAGGTCGTGGTAGTCCTCAAAGAAACGGATTCGATATTTACTCGCAAGATCTAGACCTCGTTCGATGTTTAGGTCTGCGATGCCGATCAATTCAACATCTTTAAGCAGACTTAACACGCGGGTGTGGTGCTGACCCATATTGCCGATGCCAATCACGCCAATGCGAATGTTGGGTTGTTGATATCCACCAGTCTTTGTTTGGGACATAGAATTGGGAAACTCCTCGTATTCCTCTAGCCTTGGATGGTGAGAGTGTCTCCAATGGTGAAGTTCGCTCTCTGCATCTTTTTGTCCCCGATGTTAGCACGGAAACTTCAAGTATCAAGAATTGATAAGTTCAATCTCCAAAGGTTAAGGGGGCGATCGCCCCTCTGTTGGCAGACTGAACGACAATTCTCTTGGGCTTGTTGACGGGGAGTTTGGCAAAAAGTTCACGGGCAGTTCGTCAGTCACTGACTAGTTTTTGGCTTCTAGTTTGGCGAGGCGACTTTGCAGATCTTTGTTTTCTTTTTTGAGTTTGTTGATGTCATCGCGGAGGGCATTAACGGCTTTGTCTGACCCCAGTTTTTTCTGGAGGGAGGTGACGGTTTCCTCTGCCCGTTGGCGGACGCGCTTGTCGGGGGCTTGGTTGGCAAGGCTTTGCAGGAGACCGACTGCCTTGGGGTTTTCGATTTGTCCCAGTGCGCCGATGATTGCCATTTGGGTGAGGAAGAAGGTTTCTCTGGTGATCGCCTCTAATTTATTTAAAATCTTTTCGAGTTTGTCGTTGCTCTGACCGCTGGCAATGCTCCCCAGGGAACGGATGGCAGCTAGGCGTAGGGCTTGGGGTGTACCCAGTTCGGTATAGGGCATGATCAGATCGACGGCTTCGGGGGAGGTTTTCATGGTAGCCAGTCCGGTGATCGCCCCAGCACGTACCACTTCATTCCAGCCGGCGCGGGTTTCCAGAATTTGTTGGAGTAAATCACGGGTTTCCTTTGCTTTTTCCTCCAAGCCAGCGGCGACCATAGAGCCTAAAATTCTCGCGGCGGCGGCTTCGGTGTAGTAGCTATCATCCCCCTTGAGGAGACAGGCTTTAATTGCTTTGTAACTGCCTTCGGTTTTAAATTTGCCGAGGCTACCCATGGCAGTACGGCGCACACGGGGATGGGGATCCTTCAGTCCCACCATCAGGGCTTCTTCGGCTTGGTTGAGTTGGATGCTACCGAGTGCTTTGGTAATTTCTACCCGTACTCCCCAAAATGGCTCTTTAGTGAGGGCAGTCTGTAATGTATTGACGGCTTCGAGGTTTCCCTGTTTGGCGATCGCCTCCGCTGCACAAATTCGAGAGAGGGGATCTGGATCATAGGTTAATTGCGCCTTCAGTTCCGCCATGGGGTAGGACAATTTCACCGTTTTTGTCCAATGATTCCCCACATCAAAACTCACAAATTGCGGTCTCTTTTCCAGGGGCAAATAAAAAGTATGTTCTGCTTCATTCAGTCTGAAAGTGAAGGTTTTTTGGCTCACATTTTCACCATCCACAAACCCGAAAGCAATGGGAATTTTTAGATCAAACAGGGCTTTTTCATCCTTTTTCGCCTGGGTTTGTTTGATGCTTAGTTTCGCTAAACCGCTCTCCCCATCACAACTGTAGGACACTTCATAATCAGGATGCCCCCCACGGAATACATATTGATCAAAGAGGGGAGCCAAGTTAAACCCTGTGGTGTTTTCAATGACGCGCAATAGATCAATGGTTTCTACGGTTTGGTGGGCATGTTGATTAACAAAGTTTTGGATGGCTTTAAAGAATAATTCATCCCCTAAAACGGTGCGGATCATGTGGTAAACACAAGCGCCTTTTTCGTAAAGGTGGCGATCATAGAGTTCGATGGGGGCGCGATAGACATGGGTCACGATGGGGCGACGGTAACGACCACGATCCTCGGCGAGGTAGTTGCGCATCTGTTCGAGGAAATAATAGGCAGCTTCGTCTTTGCCGTATTCGTGATCCATCCAGAGGACTTCGGCGTAGGTTGCCATGCCTTCTTTGAGCCAAGCATGACTCCAATGTTTAATGACGACGAGATCCCCAAACCATTGGTGGGCGAGTTCATGTAAAACGAGGGTTTCGGTGCGGGTGTTGTCGAGGCTTGCCCGTTCGTCGAGGAGGCAACGGTCGGTTAAAAGGGTCGTGGAGGTGTTTTCCATGCCGCCGAAGATAAAGTCATCGACGCAAACTTGGGCGTATTTGGGGTAGGGATATTTGTAGCCGTAGGTTTGGCTGAGGAAATCCATCATTTGGGGGGTTTTGCCCATGCTGCGATCGCCATTCGCTTCATGACCTTTTTCGACATAGTACAGGACAGGGATACCTTGCCATTCATCCTTGAGTTCTGCGAAGTCGCCGACGGCAAGGGTGACGAGGTAGGAGGGGTGAATTTCCTGTTGTTGCCAATGGTATTGGGTGCGATCGCCCAGATCCTTTGTTGCCATCAGTGCGCCGTTGGAGATGGCACGGTAAGGTTTGGGGACGCGGACTTTCATCTCGGAGGTCGCCAATTGTCCGGGGTAGTCGAAACAGGGAAACCAGAAGCGGGAATCTTCATCTTCCCCTTGCGTCCAAACTTGCACGGGTTTGTTGGGATAGTGTTCATCGGGTTGGATGAAATAAATGCCCCGTCGAGGGTCGGTCAAACGGTAGGCGATCGCCAGATCAAATTTTTCTGTGCCTGTGGGCTGGAGAAGATTAACAGCAAGGGTTTCACCGTCATAATCAAAGGGCTGGCTGACACTCCCCACACAGACGGACTCAATGGACATATCCACCGCATCAAGGCTGAGGCGAGTAACCCCAGAACGCACGGGGGTAATGGTGATAGTACAAACACCGGTGAGCGATCGCCCAGGAATATCCAGATCTAGGTCTAGGAGGATATGGGCAACTTGTCCCGGACGGTCTGGATTGTAGTGGGGTTTGGCTCCCGGCAACTCAAAAGAACGCGCTTCTTCGGTATCGACAAATAATTCAAAGTTGGTTCCAAACATAATTCCAGCCATAGATTTCGGGCGATCGCCTTAACTAAAACAGTACTGCCTCAAATCATAGCAACCTAAAGGAGTCTAGGGTCATTCGATCTATCCAGCATGGCGATCGGGCGCTCAATACAACATCACCAAAAGACTTTAAAAATTTATTTAAAATTAAGAATTAAAGGTAAATTAAAATTGCATTGAAATTAAATCAACCCTCTAATTTTAACAACAGAATTCCCACACAACTATTTTAAATATTTCAAAACTTTGCAATACGGTACTGATTACGACCATGTTTCTTCGCTATATAAAGGGATTCATCAGCAATCCTTAAAACATCTTCAAGCAAAATATTTTCACAAGGAATACCCGTGACCAAACCAATACTGAGAGTCACAATCTCACTCATCAAAGACATTCGATGCTCAATCCCCAAAGTGGCAACATTACTTTGTAAATCCTCAATAATTTTAATCGCCTCTAATTGAGTAGTATTCGGAAACAAAAGTACAAATTCTTCACCACCATAACGTGCTGCTAAATCATGCTCTCGTTGGGCAGAAGAACTAATTACCTGCGCAACTTGAAACAAACAAATATCCCCCTGCAAATGACCATAGTGATCATTATATCTTTTGAAAAAATCAATATCAATTAAGGCGAGGGAAAACTCCGTCTGATGAGATAAAGCCTGTCGCCACATTTTCATGGCATACAGATTAAAGTAGCGACGGTTCGCAATTTGTGTTAATTCATCAAAATTAGCTTGATGGGTTAATCGTTCATTTACTTTGGTTAATTCTTCCTCAATTTGTTTACGTTGAGTAATATC
>JBIKYI010000243.1:0-5180 GCA_044355355.1 Limnothrix sp.
GATTGACTGGCGGTTGATCACTCATGCATCATCTCCAGAAATAAGTTCATCCCCAGAAATGAGGGCGATCGCCTGATCGATAATCTCATTTTGATCAACCATTTCCGCCAATTGAGCCGTAGAATAACATCCCTCAAAAGCCTCAATTGATGCAGAAGCAAGAGCAATGTCATAGGCATCTTCTATCGCTTCGCGGAGTTCAGCCGGAGAGCAGTAAGTTCCTTTTGCCTTGCGTCGTTGATTAGTACGCCGGATTTCTCGCACCGAATTTTGAATAGAGACATCCCATGATCGCGTTGTTCGTTTTTCCGCCGCCTGTTTGATGAGATGCAACAGGAGGATTTTGGCAAAACTAAAAATTTTGTTGAGCTTGTCATCCTTGCTCATCTCCGTCATTTCCTCCACCAAGAGCAAAGCCTCAGCAATATTGCCACTCAGCAAAAATCCCTTTAACTCTAATAACTCTTCCATCGCCTAAGCCTCCTGAGTTAAATCACCCAAATCAATATCACCCGTTACTTTGATATTTTTGAGCATCGTCTGTTCAACGGAACCACTGCCTTCTGGTGCAGTTTGCCGCATAGATTTTGCCCTCAAATTTTCTCCCTCAAGATCACTTGCCATGACCTGTACTATTTTAGGTGCAACTTTCGCCTGTATTGCCAATGCCTCGATCTTCGCTGCGAGTGCTTGATTACTGTCCAACAACAAACGCATCTGTTCTAATAATGCCGCTCCTTCAGGATCAAGGGCGATCGCCTCCACTTCGATTACCACTTGCTGATCATCAATCTCCTGACCCGCTGTGATCGCTTGCAATATCGGCGAATTAGGGAATTTTTGCAGAAGTGTTGAACATAATGATTGCGCTTGTTTTACCGTTTCGTCAGTTACATTTTCGCCAACCTTTGTTAATGCACTTGTCCCCACAATCTGCAAGAAGCCCACAAGCAAAGAAACTGGATCCATATTTGTACCAATCGATTGACGAATATTTTGATCTTATCTTAAACACCATCCTCAGAAATTAAGGCGATCGCCCCTTTTGGTCATGCAAGTTTTATCGTTCAAACAAAACAAACTGGCAAAACCAAGATTGGCGTTTATAATCCTTGGGGAAAACTCTTCTTTACAAAAGTTCATGGAAACCCAAGCCATTGTATTTTGCGACTTTGACGGCACAATCACCACCGTTGACACCTTTGGGGATGCCCTAGGAAAATTTGCGCCAGCGTTGGGGGCGGAGATTCTTCCGAAACTCTATCGTCGAGAAATCACCCTACGGGAAGGGGTGCGCAAAATCCTGGAATCTATTCCCTCGGAGCAGTTTCCAGCTTTTGTGGATGAGGTGAACGATAAACCCACCAGACCCGGTTTTAGTGAGTTTTTGCAATTTCTCGGCGATCGCCAAGTGCCCTGTGTGGTGATTTCTGGCGGCTTAGTTGCGATGGTGGAACGGGTCTTAGCGCGGATCGGTAGCGATGGCAAACCTCACCGCCATTGGATCGAAAGCATTGCCGCAATCACCATTGATACAGAAGATGAATATTTAACCATTGTCTCGCCCTTTGAAGGGGGTACAGAACTGGTGGAAAAGGTGCAGGTAATGGGCAAATATCAATACCAACAGGCGATCGCCATTGGGGATTCCCTGACCGACATCAACATGGCACTGAAAGCCGATCTCGTTTTTGCCCGCAAACATTTACAGGAATACCTCGACCAAGAAGGCAAAAGTTATATCCCCTGGGAAACCTTCGACGATATTCGCCAATACCTGGAAACCCATGGCTTTGCGGCTAAATAGGCTATTCCTAATAAGCTCCCTTCCCAAAGAGAACAATCCGCGCCGTTTCGATCAAAATATCGAGGTCGAGATTGAGTGACCAATTATCGATGTAATACAGATCGAGACGAGCCGCCGCATCAAAATCATCCAGATCAGAGCGTCCCGAAATTTGCCATAGACCACTAATCCCCGGTACAACCTGATGGCGGATATGATGCCAAGAATCGAAGCGCTCCACATCCCGGATCGGTAACGGTCTTGGTCCCACTAGACTCATTTGACCACAGAGGACATTGATCAGTTGGGGTAATTCATCGATGCTGGTGCGCCGTAGAAAATTACCGACCTTGGTGATGCGGGGATCTTCCTTGATCTTAAACAGTACGCCATCGGGCATTTGGTTCTGGTGTTCGAGTTCTGCCTGTAATTGGGGGGCATTGCTGACCATGGTGCGGAATTTCCACATGCGGAAAATATTGCCGTTCAGTCCGACTCGTTGTTGCCGAAAGAAGACTACCCCAGGGGAATCGAGCTTGATGGCGATCGCCACCCCTAGGAACAGAGGCGCGAGGATCACCAAACCCAGCCCTGCCCCCAGAAAATCGAGCCAACGTTTCAGACGATAATCCCAACAGAGCAATAATGGTGTTTCTACCCGGAGGGTCGGTATCCCCGCAAAAATTTCCGGTAAACCCCTGCGATAGAACATTTCCTTACTAGAAGGCAGCAACCGAATCGCAATGCCAGAACTCCGCAATTGCCAATACAAATTCGATGCCAGATCCGTATCCGGTAAATCCTTGATCAGCACCTCCATCGCTCCTGATTTCTTAATTTGGGCGATCGTCGAAACCGTATTTGCCGTCGTAGCGAAGGCAGCCCCCACAATTTCATACTGGGCGCGTTTTTTAATCAATGCCGCTAAACGATTAAGCTGATTTGCCGGGGCAATGAGAAACACATTGGTCTTCGGGATATGGCGGTCAAATTGTCGCAAAATCAGCGTTAACATCAACCGGAATCCCAGCACAAAAATAATGCTAAACAGCCAAGCCGACAGAAAGAGCGATCGCGGTGGATCCAGTACCGGGTTATAAAAATAGCTCCCCAACAGAAATAGACAATAAACCAAAGTAATAATCTGGGCAGCCTTAGTATAATTCTGCGCCTCCGTGGGCATCCGGTAGAGGTGATTGACCCAAAAGAAACTGAGAATACACCCCAGAAAGAACCAGAACAAACTAGGAATGTCAAACCAAACCCACCAGATCAAGCCCCCTGGAATGGGCGAATAAAAACCATTGAAATAGTCCGCCAATTGCCAGGCGATCGCCAACCCCAATACATCACTACAAACCAGCAATAAACCCCGTTGCCAACACTGGGACATCGCCCGAAAACGCCCCAAAGAATTAAAGGCGCGAATATCCTGACGGAACTTGTTAGATGACTTATGTTTGAGCATAGAGAGAATGCATAGGCAAAAGCATAGGCAACTTTAGCAGAAGAACATTTTTAGACCAGCCAGAAAATCATCCCAGCAAAGTAACGTTATGGCAGATTCCAGGAGATTAAGAGCATTAACGAGCAAACAACCGAACCTGCAAAAGTTGGATCAGCAATAACACCACAAAAGCGGGATTATTTACGAGGTAACGTTTCCAAAGACGACCTGGTTCTTGACTGAGGCGATAAGCCCATTCTAAGCCTAGCCCCATCATCCACCGAGGTGCTTGGGAAACCGCCCCCGCGTGAAAATCAAATGCCGCTCCTACCCCTAACAGGATCGCTGGCAGTTGATCCGTATATTTTCGCATCCAAAATTCCTGCTTCGGACAACCCAGACCCACAAACACCAGTTTTGCGCCGGATTGCTGAATATTGTGGAGGGTCGTTTGGCTTTCCTCTGGGGTGGGTTCCCGGAAGGGGGGGGCTTCGGTGCCGACAATGGCGAGGTTCGGAAATTGGGCTTGTAAATTTTGACAAAGCTGTTGGAGGGTGGCAGGGCGACCACCATAGAGATAAACGGGAATTTGTTCCTGGGCTGCCATGGTGCAACAGTGGAGCATCAGGTCGGGACCATAGACCCTGGTGGCATTTTTAAAGCCAAAAAGTTTTAGGCTCCAGACGAGGGGCATACCGTCCGGGGTGGTGAGTAGGGCTTGGTTAATGATGGTTTGAAATTCTGGTTGCCAATAGCCTGTCATCACCATATGGACATTGGCGATCGCCACATAGCCAAATTCCTGGGCATGGATTGCCGCCAAAATCCGTGCACAGGCATCGGCATAGCTCGTGAGATGCACCCTGGTTTTCAGAATCTGACAGGCAAAAAGATCGGTAAACATGCGATCGCCAACCAAGCTACAACTCAACTACCCCTCAATTTTAAAGGGTAAGTTTCAAGGGGCGTATCCAATTAGTATTCAGGAATTCTTTTACAATGAAAATTATGAAGTGAGTTCTGTCCTCTATGGCGCAACTAAAGGCTGTTTTATTTGAAATCAATGGCGTATTTATCAATGACTCGGCAATTCAATTTGAGTTAATTGACGAATTATTACTGTCAGAAAACCTACGCCCCACTGACCGACTATTCCAAGATGCAAGTCTCGGCAAGAGCGATCGCCGTTGTCTCAAAGAAAGTTTGGCATTACGCGGCAGAATCGTCAGCGAGGCTTATCTGAGCGAACTCATCCAGAAAAAATCCCGCCTCTACCAACAAAAACTCCAAGCCCTAGAGACCTTGCCCCTCGCGGTGGATGTGTTGCCCTTTATCACCGACCTCAAACAGAAAAAACTATTACTCGGCATTGTGACGGGCTATAGTCGCGCCGATACCGAATTTATTCTGCAACAACTCCAACTCCAAGATAAATTCGAGGTGATCATCACTGCCGATGAAGTTCCCGCCTTTAAACCCAGTGGTGACGGCTATCGCGCCGCCCTCGCCGCCCTGCAAAGCAAATATCCAGAGCAGAATATTCTGGCAGAAAATTGCCTCGCCATCGAAGATAATTTCCACGGCATCCAGGCAGCGAAGGTGGTGGATATCCCAGTGGTGGGGGTTGCCCATACCTATCCCTTCCACATGATGCAACGTTGTAGTAACTGGTGTGTGGACTACCTCACGGAGCTAGAACTAGAACGTATTGATCCGAGTTTTGCGCCCCCAGTGGAAATGCTACAATAATGCTCACTTTTGGGGAATTAGCTCAGTTGGTAGAGTGCTGCGATCGCACCGCAGAGGTCAGGGGTTCGAATCCCCTATTCTCCATTCTTAAATCGGCGTTGGTGAAGTAGAAGAGGAAAGATAGAATTGAAGAAAAAATGAACTGTCCAGAAGGTCACTCCGAGCATATTCGGAAAAATGGTTTTCGTGGGGAAAAGC
>JBIKYI010000244.1:0-5176 GCA_044355355.1 Limnothrix sp.
GGACTTGCCAATCGTCATCGTTTAGGAAGGGGGTCAGTAGGTCGATCGCCCGTTCGTCTCTCAGGTCACCGAGGGCACTGATGGCACTGAGGCGGACTAATTCTGTTTCGGACTGGAGGGCTTCGGCAATCAGGTCAAAGGCGCGGGGTTCCCCCAGGTCACCGATGGCGGCAATGATGCTGAACTGTAAAAGCCATTCTGTGGTGGAGCGGTAGAGAGCCTCTAGGTCGGGATAGGCTTCGGCGAGTTTCAGTCCGGCGATCGCATCGGCAGCTGCGGCTTTCACATCAATTTCTGCATCCTGGAGGGATTCCCGCAGTAAAACCAGAGCTTCCGTCTCAGAACCAACCCCCACGACATCCAGCATACTGACCGCAGCGTAACGCACCCTAGCTTCCTTATCCTTGAGCAACGGTTTAAGCAGAGGAAACGCGATATCAGGTTCATAGGCACGTAAACGGTTGAGACCAGAAATGCGATCACCAAACGTCTCTGAACTTAAAAGTTGCTGTACAGATTCAATAGAAGACATAGGTCAATTACACCGGATGCACCGGACAAAAGAGAAGAAACTAAGACACTTGAGCCATGGTGCGAATAATATCACCTTGGGTAATAATTCCTATGACTTGATCATGATTGTTATCCAAGACAGGCAAACGCCCCACCCCCTTGTCATGCATTAAGTGGGCAGCATCCCGGAGCAATTTATCAGCGGTAATCGTCACCACCTTTTTGCTCATAACCTCACCGACAGTTTGACCTAAAGCCTTATGGATTTCCTCCTCATGCTTCGCCGGATTTTGCAGGTAGATTACACTATCCAGCAGCATAATGTAGGGCGGCGTATCCACCCCCGTTTCCTGCCAAGTAAAATCCCCTTCCGAGATAATTCCGACCAATTTGCCACCAGTATCAACGACAGGTAAGCCGCTAATCCCACGCTCCACCAAAATTTTGATCGCCTCCTGCAACGGAGTATCCACCGTAACGACTACGGGATCGGGGGTCATAATTTCGGCAACGGTTTTGGTAATCATGATGCCTGCCTATCGGGATTTTTGCGGTTATTCTCTTCAATTGTAAGAAAATCGCCGTTTATTCCCGTCTTTTCGTAGCAGATCGTTACCTCGTCAGATATCAGATATCAGACATTAGATATCAAGGGTTAGTTGGGGGGGCGATGCGAATGCATTTTGCCATGGTTGCTTCAAGATCGGCGATGAGTTGATCGAGATCTGCGCCATGGACTTGAAAACATTCAGCGGGGCTGGGTTCTGCTTGGAAATAGATCAGTTTGACCTGTCCCCCACCGAGGCAGAGGATGACGACTTCTTGGGTTAGATCAGCGCCATTGATGATGCCTAGGATTTCCTGTAAACGACCGCCGACGCGCTTGTTGAGGGTCTGCAATTCTGTGGGTGGGCAGGGGATAAAGTGGGGCTGGGGTTGGAGATCGATGCCGAGGATCGTGCCGTCCTGTTGCCATTCCTGCTGGAGTCCCCAAGCGAGGGCTGCCAGTTGGGGGCGGTGATCCTGGACAAACCAATCGACCTGCGATCGCCACTTTTCCTTCGGTTGTTGACCCTGATTATCAAACGAAAACATACCAGCAAATTCCTAAACAATATCTAAAACAGCAAGCGAATCCCTTGGGGATTGGGAGATGACCCTGCTAAATGACTGCTTAAAGCCAGAGATCCATCGAGCCTAACTCAGCCCCAACACTTCCCCCGTCCCAGCGACTACTTCCCCAATCTGGAAACAGCTCAGCCCCTGTGCCTGAAACCAAGCGAGACTCTTGACCGCAGCGGCAGCAGGCACAATCACCACATAGCCGACCCCCATATTGAAGGTGTCCCACATTGCGGCTTGGGGCACATCGCCTGTTTTTTGTAACCACTGGAACACGGTGGGAATTTCCCAGGCACTGGTATCAATGTGAATGGACTGGTTAGGTTGGAGACAACGGGGTAAATTCTCCGGCAAACCGCCCCCAGTAATATGAGCCATCGCGTGGATCGGCATGCGAGATTTGAGGGCAGTCTGGATCGGTTTGACGTAAATTTTGGTGGGGGTTAAAAAGACTTCTCCAAGGGTTTTGCCGCCGAATTTACCGGGGGTTGCTGACCAGTCGAGACCGCTCATTTCGATAATTTTACGGACGAGGGAAAAGCCGTTGCTGTGAATGCCGCTACTGCCCAGGGCGATCGCCACATCCCCGACCTTGACCCTGGAACCATCCAGAATCTGATCCTTCTCCACAATCCCCACACAAAAACCCGCCACATCATATTCCCCAGGCTGATAGAAACCTGGCATTTCCGCCGTTTCTCCCCCCAGCAAGGCACAATTACTCTGCTTACACCCCTCCACAATACCCCGCACCACATTCGCCAACTGGTTAGTATCGAGCTTTCCCGTCGCTAAATAGTCCAGGAAAAAGAGCGGTTCTGCCCCTGCCGTCAAAATATCATTCACACACATCGCCACCAAATCGATGCCGACAGTGTGGTGCTGTTCCGTTTGGTGAGCGATTTTCAGCTTCGTCCCTACACCATCCGTACCGGAGATTAATACAGGCTGCCGATAGCCCGGTGGAATTTCAAAACAGCCCCCAAATCCCCCTAATCCACCCAGTACCCCAGGACGGTATGTGCTTTCGACATTATCCTTGATGGTTTTGACGAAAGAACGCCCTGCTTCGATATCTACTCCTGCTTGTTGATAGTCCATACGATAAAAATTCTTTATAAATTTGCCAAGGGAAAATGAGCTAGGGATGGATCACCCGGAAAGCAGATTTTACCTTGCTTTAACCCTAACGGTTGTCTTTCAATTTTGCCCTTATCCCTCGTATTTCTAGTTGTGTATACGGATGTAACGCAAAATGAGGCTGTGTTACTCTGTGGCGGCTCAAGAATTGTAACGTGATCACAACGTTTTTCTGGGCTGCATTCAGGGCATTTTTGGATGTTTTGTTTGCGCATGCCAGTGGCATTGTTGACCTTTCTCGTTGGGAAAGTGCGCCTTGTGCCTGGTAGTCGAATTCTAGGAATTTAAATGACCTTTAAACCAAAACCGTTCTTGTTAGCTGCTAGCCTGCTGTCTTTCTTGCCGATGTCAACGGGCATTGCTTTAGCTAACTCCAACAGCAATGCGCCGATTTCGGAATTAACGGAAATTCAGGAAATCGCCAGTAACCCATCTCCGACGACGGAGAAAACCATCGATACCCTCGCTACGACTTTCTCTTATTCCCATCAGAACGAAACAGCTACTACCCTCTACGTCAATCGACTGCCTGTTCTGACTTTTGCTAATCCTAGCGATGCTCCGGCTAATGCCGCTGAGGCGATCGCCAACCAAGTTTCCACCACCATCAATACCCTTGCCACTGCGCCAGATTTCGATGCGGAACAGATTTCCGTTAGCTGGAAGGCGGGGAATCAATATCAGTTGCTCTACGCGAATCAGGCGATCGCCACCCTGAACGATACGGTGTACCTGGCAGATACTACCGACAATCCTGAGCAAGATGCTTTAATTGCTGCCAATCGTTTACGTCGCCTACTCGGTGGTGCAGATCCCGTTGCAACCATCCAAAATAAGCCCCAGTCCGTGGCTCAACCCCAACTGGTTGCCACCTCTAGCCGCGTTGTTAAAACCATGCAAGGTCATGCTTCCTGGTATGGTCCCGGCTTCCATGGTCGGCGCACTGCCAATGGTGAACGTTTTGACCAAAATGGCTTCACAGCAGCCCATAAGACTTTACCTTTTGGCACAAAGGTGAAAGTGACTAATATCAATAATGGTCAGTCGGTGGTGGTCCGGATTAATGACCGTGGCCCCTTCATCCGTGGTCGTGAGATCGATCTTGCGAAGGGGGCAGCTCAGCAAATCGGTTTGGTGAGTTCCGGGGTTGCTAATGTTAGGTTAGAAGTCCTCGGTAATTAGGTCGTTGGCTTGGGGGAATTGTTGAGTAGTTGGGGGCTTCATGCTGGGTCATTAATTTTGGGCAATTAATTAACGTACCCACTGACTTGGCTAGTGACTCATTTCATTTACGAAGACACTTATGCACCAATGCTTGACGATTCCCACCCATTCACCGACTTCACTGACTAATTAACGCTGTCAATTGACCGATCCAATCCGGTCTGCATCTATGGAACTGGTCTCTAGTCTTGCTCAATTGCAAGCGATCCGTAAGGCGATCGCCCCTGATCGAACTGTTGGTTTTGTGCCGACGATGGGTGCATTACATGCCGGACATGGCAGTCTCATTCGACGCGCTAGGTCTGAAACCGATTTTGTGGTGGTGAGTATTTTTGTGAATCCACTACAATTCGCTGCCCATGAAGACCTCGATCAATATCCCCGCCAACTGGAGGGCGATCGCCAATTCTGCGCCGACCTAGGGGTTGACCTCATTTTTGCCCCAACCCCTGGGGAAATGTATCGCCAGCCGGAAACGGTGCAAGTGTTACCGCCCCCCACCATGACCAGTGGACTCTGTGGCAGATTTCGCCCAGGACATTTTGTCGGTGTGGCGACGGTAGTGGTCAAGTTATTGCAATTGGTACGTCCCCAGATTGCCTACTTTGGCGAGAAGGATGCCCAACAACTTGCCATTATTAAAAGACTCGTTTCTGACTTATATATACCCGTCCAAATTCAGGGTTGTCCCATCGTGCGGGAGGAGTCTGGTTTAGCCCTCAGTTCCCGCAATCAATATTTAAGTCCAACAGAACGTCAGGAGGCTTGTGGTTTAGCCCAGGCGTTACAGGCGGCGCAAACGGTATTTAGTGCGGGGGTCAGGGATGCAGATGTCCTACTCACCAGTGCCCGCCAAGTTTTACAAAAATTTCCTACTGTGGAGTTGCAATATTTGGAGTTGGTCGATCCAGTGTCCTTGCAACCGATCCAAAGCATCACGCAATCTGCTTTACTGGCGATCGCCGCCTATGTGGGACAAACCCGCTTGATTGATAACATGATGCTGACTGTGACGCAGACTGAACGCCAACCGATTATTGCGATTGATGGCCCCGCTGGTGCTGGCAAGTCTACGGTGACGCGCCGGGTAGCGGATCGATTAAATTTACTGTTCCTCGATACTGGAGCAATGTATCGGGCGATCGCCTGGTTAGTGTTGGATCAAAAACTTGACCCC
>JBIKYI010000246.1:0-5167 GCA_044355355.1 Limnothrix sp.
AAACAGTCTGAGGCAAAACAAAAACTGTTGGCGAGTGTGTTTTCCCATGCGCGGGAGGGGATCATTATTACGGATGCGACGGGGGCGATTTTGGATGTGAACCAGGCGTTTTCGGAGATGACGGGTTATGGGCATGATGAGGTGATTGGTCAGAATCCGCGCTTGTTAAAGTCTGATGTGCATGATGAGTCGTTTTATCGGGAGATGTGGCAACAATTGCTGACGGAAGGGGCTTGGAAGGGGGAAATCTGGAATCGTCGCAAGGATGGTGAGTTGTATGCGGAGATTTTAACGATTAGTCGGATTCAGGATGAGGCGGGTAATGTGCAGCATTTTATTGCGTTGTTTTCGGATATTACGGTGCAGAAAAAGCATCAGCAACAACTGGAGCATATTGCCCATTATGATACTTTGACGGGTCTGCCGAATCGTTTGTTGTTTGGCGATCGCCTGCAACGATCCATGATTGCGGCGCGGGATGAGGGTTGTCATTTAGGGGTGGTGTACCTTGATCTGGATGGGTTTAAGGAGGTGAATGATACCTATGGTCATGATGTAGGGGATCAGTTATTGATGGCGGTGGCAAAGCGGATGAAGCAGGCACTCCGTCGCCACGATACGATCGCCAGGTTGGGAGGGGATGAGTTTGTGGCAGTGTTGGAGGATGTGGGCGATCGCCAAACGGGGGAGTTAGTTTTTAATCGTTTACTCACTGCCGCCTCGGAACCGTTGCAAATTGGCGAATTAAGTATCCATGTGTCCGCGAGTTTGGGCATTACCTTTTATCCCCAAGCAGAGCCAGTGGATGCGGATCAGCTTTTGCGCCAAGCGGATCAAGCCATGTACCAAGCCAAACTCTCCGGGAAAAATAATTATTACATCTTCGATACGGAGCAGGATCGGCATCTGTGGGGTTTACACCAAAGTCTTGGGGCTATTCGTCAGGCGATCGCCAGCCAAGAATTTATGCTTTACTACCAACCCAAAGTCAACATGCGCACCGGGGAAATTGTCGGCGCAGAAACCCTAATCCGTTGGCAACACCCCGAAGAAGGACTACTGCCCCCCCACGCCTTTTTGCCCATTATCGAGAACCACCCCCTCAGTATCCAACTCGATCAATGGGTACTTGCAAACGCCATCAAACAACTAGCCCACTGGCATTCCCTGGGACTAAAAATTCCGATCAGCGTCAACATTAGCGCCCTGCAACT
Organism: Limnothrix sp.; assembly: GCA_044355355.1. GTDB lineage: Bacteria > Cyanobacteriota > Cyanobacteriia > Cyanobacteriales > MRBY01 > MRBY01. The sequence goes on from JBIKYI010000246.1 coordinate 1,215, forward strand.
CCAACAGGACGACTTTATGGCATACCTCATCGCCCTACTTGCCGAATACCCAGAGCTTGACCCCCACTACCTCGAACTCGAAGTTCTCGAAACCAGTGCGATCGAAGAAATCACCAAAGTGTCCCAACTCATGAACGAATGTCGTCATCTTGGCATTATTTTTGCCATCGATGATTTTGGTACAGGCTATTCCTCCCTCACCTACCTCAAATATCTCCCTGCTGAACAGATCAAAATTGACCAAAGCTTCGTCTACGACATGATTAAAAATCCCGAAGACATCGCCATTCTCCACAGCATCCTCGACCTCGCCAAAGCCCTCCGCCGCACCGTCATCGCTGAAGGAGTCGAAACCCTTGCCCATGGTCAAATGTTACTGAAACTCGGTTGCGAACTCGGACAGGGCTACAGTATCGCCAAACCGATGCCCCCAGACCAATTCTGGCAATGGAGTCAGACCTGGACACCCGATCCCCTCTGGGAAAATGAAATCATCATTCAGCAAAGTAATTTTCCCCTATTTTTGGCGATCGCCAGAGAAAATGCCTTTTTCCAGAACCTGATCGAATGCATCCAGGGACGACAAACCTTGCCCAACCACCTGATCCAGCAGCACCAATGCTCATTTTGCGACTGGATGACAATCCAGAACCAAGAACATTACAACTCACCCCAAAATATCGACACCCTCACCCAACTTCACCAACAAGTACACAACCTCACCCAAGAAATCCTCCAGGCAGCCCAACAAGACGCACTCACCACCGCCCAAACCAAACTCCCCAAATTACAATCACTACGCCTCAGACTCCAACAAACCCTCTACGCTAACATCCAATCCCGCGACCTACAACATTCCCAATACCATCTAGAACAGAGCAATCTCGACAACCGCAACCGAAATACCAACACTCCCCTACTACTCAACTAGGCTAAATGATTTTCCACTCGCTCTCTGTCAAGCGACTAAGATACCGTAGTGCTGTCTTTTTTTGTCTCTCTCAAAGCTCTCAAATGGGTTCTATCAAATACGTCTGTTTACTGGGACAAGCGATATCTAGAACCATCGGGCAGAATTGCCCCATCTAAAAAAGCAACACTCAGTTCCGATTCACTGATTGTTGCGCCCTTTAGGTTTGCCCCTGTCAGGTAAGCCCCAGTTAAATTAGCACCGCTCAAATTTGCCTGTTTTAAATTAGCACCGCTGAAGTTAACCTGCCTCAAATCGGCACAAATGAGATTGGCGTGATTTAAGTTTGCACTGCTCAGGTTGGACTCTTTGATATCGGCAAAACTGAGGTTGGCATAGTGAAGATCCGCACCACTCAATTTAGTTTTGTAGAGGTTGGCTTTATTGAGGTCTGCATGATTTAAGTTGGCATTGCTCAGGTTTACTTCTCCTAAATTGGCGTTGCTCAGGTCTGCCCTTGGTAACTGGATTCCGGCGAACTCCGCTCCAGCAACATCTAAGCCTCTGAGTGGGATGCCATCTGCATTCAAATCCTGAAGTGCCAAAATTCTGGCATAGCTAACCTTCACCCCATGGGCGGCATCGATGGTACTCCAAGCTTGATAATGGAATTGTTTGCGCCGATCAGGGGATTCCTTGATGAAGAGTACCAGTGCGAGGATCAAGCTCGTTGTGTCTGCCCCTTCTAAGATCTTGGCTAGTAAAGAGTTTTCTTCGGCGAGGACGAAAATGCCTGACCAAATCACGGTGGCGATCGCCGCAACTAACCAAACGGGGGCAGCCCAAAATATGTCTAGCGATTGCCTCAAGACTCTCTGCGGGATGGTATTCCACTGTAGATTGACTACTTTTGCTGGAAATTCCTGAAATCGCTGACCAAATTTGATTGTCGGTTCGTTTTTTGATGGTGTTGAAGTCGCCGAAAATGTGTCTTGTTCGGCAGTCTGAGTTTTTTGAGTTTGAGTCGCTGGAGACGAAACTTGTTTATGTTTAGTTGCTCCCTTTAGCATCTGAGCCGCGATCGCGCCATAGGCATCCGCCCAAGCCTGCTTAACTTCCGGTGTCCAATCATCTTGAAGATACTGCTCAAACGTGAACAGCAGCGACTTTCCCACAGCAGAATATTGTTGGGGAAGTGACCCATAGCCCACATGCCTAGCTCCCAGCGCACTGAGAACAGATTCCAATGCGTTGGGATTGCGAAGACTCTCAACGACCAAAACCAAAGCACTTAAGAGCTTCTTTTCCTGTTGTTTCATGTCCACATGGGCAAACATGGGTTTGAGTTCTGGGTGAGCCTGAAACAAGTTTTCGTAAAAGCTGGCGGTAAATTCCTGAGCTTGGGGTTTGATTTTCTCAAAGCTGCCCTCCAAGAGTTGCACAGACGACTCGGACAGTGCTAGCGGTGATGGTTCCTCAACTTCAATTTCAATGGCGGTTAAGGTAGAAGTCAATGGCTCTGCAACCGAGGGACTAGCCTGTACAGGACTAGAATTTGAATCTGTGCTTGGCAGATCGGGTGTCTCAACACTGCCTGCCTCCTGTAACATTTGAGCGGCGATCGCCCCATAGGCATCCGTCCAAGCTTGCTTAACTTCCGGTGTCCAATCATCCTGAAGATACTGCTCAAACGTGAATAGCAGCGCCTCTCCCACCGCAGGATATTGCTGAGGCAGCGACCCGTAACCCACATGCCTAGCCCCCAGCGCAGTGAGAACCGATCCCAAGGCATCGGGGTTACGAAGATTTTCAATCACCAAAACCAAAGCACTTAGGAGCTTCCGTTCCTGTTGCGTCATGTCCACATGGGCAAACATGGGTTTGAGTTCTGGGTGAACTTGGAACAGGTTTTCATAGAAGCTCGCAACAAACTGATCAGCACAGGGTTTAATGCACTCAAAACTTGTTTCTAACAGATCAATATTGAGAGACATAGCTATAGATCCAGACCCTCCAGTTCTGCCCACAATTGAGTCATGAATTCTGCCGAGTTTGTGATGCCCATCTCGCCTAAGGATTTCCACTCTTCGCTACTGTAATCTAAATCCAACCCCATAATTTTTTGCGTCCAATAGGCAAGATCAGAGGGTTTATCCATCAGTTCTCGTACAATTGTGAGAATCTCCGTTTGCGGTACATTTGACGATTTAGATCGGGCTTTTGTAGACAAACAAAAATGCAGTAACTTTGCCAAATTACTATCCGGTGGAATAGCAATCAAAAATGCCATATTTTGGGCTAGAAGGAATTTTTCTGATTTCATTTTTAATTAGTTACTTTTTTCTACCTGATTAGAGGGATGAATATTATCCTTCCGACCAACTTGAATCAAATCATAGAACTCTTGATAGTCGATATGCCCATCCCCATCACGATCTGCTTGTTTTAACATCGCTTCAATTTCAGCATTAGTAATGAGAGCATCATGGTTACGAATGCAAATTCTCAGTTCTTCTAAACTGATCGTTCCAGATCCATCTGCATCAAAGAGTCGAAATCGTTCTAGCATCTGTTCATCTTCATGACTCACCAGATCACTTTGTAGCAGGGTTGCAAACTCCTCAAAGCTGATATCGCGCCGACCAGAATGACCTGTGATGATCTCAATAGCTTCTTGAACTCGCTCGATAGAATAGGCTCTTCCCACGGAATGTAACACAGAGAGTAGCTCGTCTACGGATAAGGAATTATCGCCATTTTTATCGAATTTCTTGAAGGTGTCTTTGCAAAAAGCGACTTGTTCATCGCTCATCCAATCGATATTACTTGACCGATCACGAACATCTGAATGTTTATATTTTTCTGCCAGAGAGTTAAGGCGATCAAGGACATCAAAGGTATGAAGTGTTGCCTGCCATAGCCGACTGGGATCCGTCCCAAATTGTACGCTGCCACTCTCACTCACTAGAGGTAAGTCAAATCGTAAAGTTGGATCTTCGAGTAATAGTTTTCCTTCGGCTGAAGTCTGACGACCAAAATAGTG
>JBIKYI010000296.1:0-4530 GCA_044355355.1 Limnothrix sp.
CACCCCCTGATCTTGGTGATCTTAAGGGTATGGAAGCTGGGTTTAAGCCCCCTGTCGCGATGATTGATGGCAAGATCTTCAAACCAGGGAAGGCGTACAAAGACAGTAAACTCTGTAACGTCCTGACTATGCGCGAACTCCATAATCGCTACCACAAAGAAACGGGCATTGTGTTCAATTCTTTCTATCCCGGTTGTGTGGCGGAGACGGGTTTATTCCGTAATCATGCTTCTTTATTCCGCACGATCTTCCCTTGGTTCCAGAAGAATATTACGGGTGGCTATGTGACGGAAGAATTGGCTGGCGATCGCCTGGCGATGGTGGTGGCAGATCCTGGCTTTGATGTGTCCGGTGTGTACTGGAGCTGGGGTAACCGTCAACAACAGGGGCGTGAAGCCTTTATGCAAGAGGTTTCCGATGAGGCGCTGGATGATAACAAGGCTGATGTGCTTTGGGATCTAAGTGCGAAACTCGTTGGTGTTCCGGCTTAGGGCGCTGTTTGATTTAAGAAAGTACCCATAAAATTTCCTTTTTTAAAAGTTTTACCTTCCTTGCTTAATCTCTCCTCACGGGGGGATTTTTTATTGGTCTAGGATTTTTCTAGGATGTGTCTAATCTTGCTCGAATGCGGCGCGGATGAAGTCCCTTCGTTATGATGGCAAAGGAACAAACTAGTCGGCTGTGAAGATTTTGTTGATTTTTTGGGGCAATGGGTTTGGCATGAAATATTTTTGGCGATCGCCGTGGTTATTAGGCTGTGTCACCCTGAGTCTCACCCTCTTGACTGCCTGTGATCCCAATCGCTCGATCAGCAACACGGAACAAGCCAGCGCCAATTGTCCCACCACCGATCCCGCTGCCAGTCGTTTTAATCCTGATGGGCAATCCTATATCGATCAACTCTTCGATTACGCTACCAAAAATATCCAGACCAACGCCGATACAATCACCTTCCAGACCCCGAACCATGACCTTGTGTATTGTCGCGCCACCGATACCTGGGCAATTCTTCCCCCCAGTTTCCAACAGACAGACAAACAGGCAGACGAGTCTAACCCGGAAACCATGGGTCAATCCCAATACCAGGCGATCGCCGTCAACAATCCAGAAGGTAAACCACAAGAATATAAATACCGCGTTGACCTCCAGCCCAACCCCTTCATCGACTACGACAATCCCCCCGAAAAAGCCACCTTCGAAATCCTGTCCCCCAGCAGCAGCAAACCCCAAATCATTGACCTCTACAAACTAGAACAAGTCCGAGCAGCAGGAGTCGGCTATGATCTCGGCTTACCCACCGTTAACGCCGTTACCCAAGTCGGTAATTATCTCTTTTTCGCCATTTCCTCAGAACAAGGAGAAGGCTTTAACGGCATCACCACCCTCATTCGCTACAACCTCACCAATAACAAACTTGAACCGATCCAACCCCTTAACCTCCTCGGTGAACAAATCACCAAAATGGTCGCCACAGAAGCCGACGGAACCATCACCCTCTGGCTCGGTACAAAATATTCCCAGGAAGGGTCTAGCCGTATTCCCGCCAAAGGTTTAGTCACCTATAGCTTTACCGAGGCAACCTGGGCAAAGGGCAAAGTCACCGCCTACAGCATCCATAACAGTCCCCTTGTTGGTGCAATTCCCCAGAATTTTTTCATCGAAGATCAGACCATGTGGGTCGCAACAGGGGGCGGCATTTGTCGGTTCCCCTTGCAGCAAGTGCAACAATGGGAAGCCTGGAAATGTTGGCGTTTTGCCCTGGAAGCCGATATCTCCGCAGCGGGATTACCCCTCTATAAAAGTCTCCTGGCTACCACCCCGATCACAACCTTAACCCCCCTCCCTGACGGCAAGAAAACGGAAGTCTATTGGTGGTCTGGGTTAGCGCCGACGGAGTTTGAAGAGGATAAAGGGCGGCAAGGTCGTTTTGAAGTTGCCTATCCCCAAGGGTTACGGGTTGCCATACCGGAAGGGGGAGCCTACTGGAAAAATGCGGCGTTGATTGAGCCTGCGCCCCCCTGGGAAGACCATGTATTTTGGCCGGGTCATGCTTGGCATTGGCAGGGGACTGGCTTTGAGCGGGATTTTGATGAGGTGGATTTTAATTATTTGGCTCTGGGGGCGACGGGCATTAGTGAACGGGGCTATACGAATGCGGGTCTACAGGATGTGAATGCGATGCGGGGGCGTTTATCGTTATTGTCTCTGACGACGGAAAAAACGGAGGTGACGTATTTTTCGGGTTGGGTTGATGATGCTTTGATCGAAGCACATTTTGTTCTACTCCCGTCGCAAAAACAACCGATCGCCACACCGAACCCTCTGAAGGCGATCACCCCTAGTTTGGAGTCTTTTTAGGGGCTAACGAGGTATGGCGAGATATGCGGCAAGGCTGGTGATGGTTGAATAATCTTCGAGGATGTGGGGACTAATTTTGCGCTGGAGCCATGTGCCTAATTCATCAATGAGGGCGATCGTCAAAATCGAATCTAAACCATACTGATCGATATCTGCGGCGGGATTAATCTCATCGGCACTTAGTTCTAATAAGGTGGCTAAACGCTGGATCAGCCAAGCTTCAATTTCAGCAGCTTGCGGGGTGTGGTCTGTGTTTGGGGTTGCACCAGGCTGGCTAGACATCAATTTTCTCCAAATGTTCACTGATATAGTCGTTTCGGTTAAGTTTGAGAATTTTTGATCCCTCCGCCTTCGGCACCTCCCTTAGAAAGGGAGGCAATGATTGTCTAGTTTTTATTTGGAATGACCATATCTTACTGAGCAATCTGATCAATCCCATGGAGTTGCTGGGCTAAAAAATCGGCGCGACATTGGTAATGCTGAATCTTTCCGCTCGATGTTTTTGGGAGGCTGCCGGGTTTAATCAGCACCACTTGATGCAGTCGTAGCCCGAAGTTTTTCATGACGCTGGCTTGGATGGCGGCGATCGCCTCTTTGGGGTTGAGTTTGCGTAGAAATTGGCGTTGGACTTCCTGCACGAGGACTAATTTATCTTCCCCCGCCACATTCACCGTAAAAGCCGCGCCACCATGGAGAGAGAGGGCGGGATGGCTCTGTTGGGCAACGAATTCGAGATCCTGGGGATAATAGTTTTGACCACGGATAATCAGGACATTTTTGAGGCGACCTGTCACAAATAATTCACCCTCCGCCAGGAAACCGAGATCGCCTGTGCGCAAAAAATTCTCCTCGGAGTTTTGACAGTGAGCCTGAAATGTCGCGGCAGTAGCTGCTGGTTGTTGCCAGTAACCGAGGGCGACACTACCCCCCCGCACCCAAATTTCACCTGTTTGTCCTTCGACGCAAGGGGTTAGGGTTTCTGGATCGACGATCTTCACTTCCATATCCAGCAATGCCTGTCCACAACTGACTAACTCGGTCGCTGAATCTATCGCTGGATCGGCTGTCTCTCCTTGAGAATTAGCTTGATTTTTGGAGCGAATAATCGGTTCTGCTTGTTTCTTGCCACCCGTAACAAAACAAGTTGCCTCCGCCAGACCATAACAGGGATAGAAAGCTCGTTTTTGAAATCCACAGACAGCAAATTTTGCCGCAAAGGCGTTAAGGGTGTCGGTGCGGATGGTTTCTGCTCCGTTATAGGCAAGCTCCCAGCAACTTAAATCGAGATGCTCGACCGTTTCGGGTTGAATTTTTTGGACACAGTAATCGTAGGCAAAATTAGGTCCCCCACTGGTGCAAGCGCGATAACGGGAAATGGCTTCTAGCCAACGTCTGGGCTGCTGCAAAAAGGCGATCGGCGGCATTAAAACGGTGGTGGAGCCAAGAAAAACGGTGTGCAATACGGGACCAATCAATCCCATATCGTGGAACAAGGGCAACCAACCGACAATCACGCTGTTTTCGGTATGCCCTGCGACCTGCTGCAAAATTTGCTCATTGTGGAGAATATTGCTGTGGCTGACCATCACCCCCTTCGGTGTGCCTGTGGAGCCAGAGGTATATTGCAAAAAGGCGAGGTTTTCGGGCGTAATGACCGGGGGGGTAAAAGACTCGGTATTGGTGGCAATATTGGGACTAATTTGATCGGTGGCAATCCATTTTTTAGCGGCGAGGGTCGATTCTTCCTGCCAGCGTTTTTGCAAATCGACGAGGTTCGCGCTGGTGGTGAGGGCTAGTTCTGCGTCGGCATCGGTGGCGATCGCCAGGAGACGGGCTAATTTTTGGTTGCGACGGGGCAAATTAACGGGTACAGCAATCACACCTGCGTAGAGACAGCCGAAAAACGCGCTAATAAATTCCAAACAGGATTCATAGAGCAGCAAGGCACGGCAACCCTGCCAGGGTTGTAAATGGTTGGCGATCGCCTGGGCTTGGCGTTGCAACTCTCCATAAGTGAGGCGATCAGATTCCTCCTCCCCCTCCACCAGAAACCGATAGGCGATCCGTTCGGGGTTAAGTTCTGCCTGGCGATCGAGATGATTGAGTAAGGTGACTGGAGAGTCTAGTGGGGACGATTTCATGATCATGGGCTTCATTTAACTCTTGATTTAC
>JBIKYI010000414.1:0-3545 GCA_044355355.1 Limnothrix sp.
GCCCATGGTCTCAGTAGTGGTTGGATCGAGTGGCAAGGCAAACGTTACGAATTTACCGATGCCCCTGCCTACAGCGAAAAAAATTGGGGCAAATCCTTTCCAACCCAATGGTTTTGGCTTAACTGCAACGCCTTTGACGCAGAACCAGATCTCGCCTTGACCGCCGGAGGAGGTGTACGCCAATTATTGCCGCAACTGTTCCCACACACCGAGGAAGTCGCCCTTGTGGGTTTACATTACCGAGGAAATTTTTACGAATTTGCCCCTTGGCACAGTGACATTGCTTGGCAAATTGCCGATTGGGGGAGTTGGCGGATGCAATGCCGCAATCAGCGCGGTTACCGCGTTACCCTAGAGGGAATGACCACTTTACCCGGTCAACCATTACGTGCTCCGACCCATGAAGGTTTGCAATTTTGTTGCAAGGATACCCTACGCGGCAAAATCACCCTCAATCTGTTCTCTCCCCAGGGCGATCGCCTATTACAAGCCCATAGTAATCTCTGCGGTCTGGAAGTGGGCGGCAAGCCTTGGCAGGGAATTTGGTGTTCTCAAAATAGAGGCGATCGCCTACACTCATATTAACCTCAGAATAATTCATCATAATATTGCGATGAGTATTACAGCCATTACGGCATTAACATTCACCCACTCAAACCAGTACCCATAATGTCCCAAAAAAACATAGTAGAGAATAATTAAAAACCTGAATTTTGACCTTATTTACAAACCCAAAATAGCCCGTCAAAGTATTCAGTCCCTCATATTTGTAGAACCCTAGGTTTTGTATAGTGCTTAAAAAGTTACAAGCCATCCTCTCAACCCCCTCGTACCAATTAATCATCCAGACCGCCACACAAAACTGGACATTAATTATCACCAACCTCATCACCAATATCCTAAGTATTTTCTTTGAAGGGACGACTTTAGGCATTATTTACATTGCCATTTCAGTACTAGACGAGGGAACAAGTAACATCCACCAAAACCAGTTTGTTGCCTTCCTACTCAGCAAAATTCCCTACACTGACCAACAAATCTTTCTCATCATGCTTGGTGCTGCCGTTATCATGCAGACCCTACTAGCGGTGATGAACTATCTTAATAAACTTTCTGTTTCCTTCCTCGCCGCCGAGATCCAACCCCAGGTGACTGGGCATGTTTTTCGCCAAATTATGTCCTTAAGTTTTGGCTGTGCCAGTCGCTACAAAGTAGGTGATCTCGTTCTTTATGCTAACACTGCTGGTGGCACTGTTAACAGACAAATTACAACAGTCAATAATCTTTTAATTAGCGTTTCATTTACGTTTGTTTATACGCTAATTCTCGTTAAACTATCATCAATTTTAGCCTTAATTGCAGTTATTTTATCCTTGGCAATTATCGCAATACAACGCTTCATCATACCACGTTTAAGAGACGCTGCCAAAGGCGTAATGTCAGCGAATGTCAATCTTTCAAACAGAATGACAGAATCAATTCAAGCATTGCGCTTAATCCATTCCTTTGGAACCCAACAAAGTACTATTAACCAGATTGATGATGCTTTAATCGACACCAGAAATGCATTAATTAAAAGAGGTATTTTCCTCTTTCTGCCAGAACCCTTTCTAGATGTATTGCCTATTTTTGCCCTCGCAGGATTAGCGGCTGTTGCCTATCTACTCGATGCTAGCAGTACAACCGTACTGCCTTTGCTGTTGACCTTTCTAGTTGCCTTGCAAAGATTAGCAACTCGTCTACGTGGAGTGTCTGGCAGCATTAGTCAACTAATTGATTTAAGCGCAGAAATGTTGCGTTTAAATAATATTCTCGATAATCAAGATAAAGAATTTTCAATTATTGGTAGTCAACCCTTTACCAAAGTTACCACAGACATTAAATTTCAAGATGTCACTTTGTCCTATAACAATGATGGCTCGTTGATTTTTGAACAGCTCAATCTTGTAATTCCTCGTAATAAAGTTACTGCTTTGGTGGGAGAATCTGGTGCAGGAAAATCCTCTTTAGTGGATATGCTCATTGGTCTATATCAACCCAATCAAGGGGATGTTATTGTTGATAACGAGAGTATTTATAACTTTATTCAGTCTGAATGGAGAGGCAAAATTGGTGTGGTCAGTCAGGACACTGTTGTCTTCAACATGACCATTCTCGAAAATCTAAAATATGGCGCACCATATGCCACTTTTGAAGAAGTTGTTGAAATTACTAAAGCAGCTCAAGCCCATAAATTTATTCTCGATTTACCTAAGGGCTACGATACCCTTGTAGGGGAGAGGGGCTATCGTTTATCTGGTGGTCAAAGACAACGGTTAGCGCTAGCAAGGGCATTGATTAAACAGCCTGAGATTTTAATTTTGGATGAGGCGACAAGTGCTTTAGATAGTCAATCTGAAAAACTTATCCAAGAAGCTCTGGAACAGTTTCAGGAAGGTCGTACTGTGATTGTCATTGCCCATCGTTTATCGACTATTGTAAATGCAGATCAGATTGTCGTTTTAGAGCGCGGCAAGATTGTTGAAATGGGAACCCACAAATCTCTGGTGGAAGCAGATGGGCTGTATGCGAAGGCATGGAAAATCCAGACAACTTTGGCTGAGGTTTCAAACTAGGTTTAAAACTATCGTCATGCCCAATAGGTTTGTGACTTTAATCTTTCTTCGCTTCTTAAAGAATAGGAAACTTAATTGTGGGTTTGTCCCATTATTATTGGGAATGACATCCAAGTAGGTCTGAAACAGTTCTTCTCCTTGGCCAATTATGTATGGGTTTGAAGAGACTATCTTGGTATAGTTTGTGTTGTCGCTATTTAGCAAAATTTTGCCGTCTTTTTTGAAGCACTTGCTGATTAAAGCTTCTGCAAAAACCCTATAAGATAAACTCCTTAGAGGGGTTAGGGTTGCTTCTCTGTCAGTTTCGCAACTGATCGAACCCCTTCCGGTCTTCGACCACCTTCCCCAAGGAGGAATGAGATGTCTCAAAAGTGTTTGGATCGACTATAAATGACTGCTGTATCTTGATTCACTGACAAAGAATTGCAGGGAGTATTGCATTATTGTTTGAGTGAATCAATTAACTCAAATAGATAATTCATGTCAGTAATTCAGAAAATCAAACGGTCTCTTTAAAGAGGATGATTTCCTGGCGTAGGGACTGCACCGCATCACTCAGGGTGGAGAGTGCCGTATTGGTATCGCCGAGGGAATAGGCGTTTTGTTTGGATGCTTCACTCAGTTGATCCATGGAGCCGCTAATCTGCTGTGCTCCTTTTGCTTGTTCTTCCATGCCCTGACTGACGAGTGCAAAACGTGGTGTTAGGGTTCGTACTTGGTCAATGACTTGAGCCATTTGACCGCTGACGATGCTGACATCTTCGACATTGCCACTGACTTCTTTACTGAATTTGTCCATTTCCATTACTCCGGTGGAGACGGCGGATTGCATTTCTTTGACAATTTGTTCGATTTCTAGGGTGGAGACGGCGGTTTGATCGGCTAAGCGGCGGATCTCTCGTGCGACGACGGCAAAGCCTACGCCATGTT
>JBIKYI010000247.1:0-5148 GCA_044355355.1 Limnothrix sp.
AGAACCGTTTATTCTACTAATGCGCTCAATATCTTCAATACGAGAGCAAGTGTTCCTGGATTAAATGTTGCCCTTGCTGGAGATCTTTTCTCCTCTATTGGTATCAACATGGCTTGGGAAGATAAGGCTAGCGGTGGCGATGAAGATTACAACGACTATTACGTAAACGCTAAGGCAGTCAAAGAAGTCCCCACCCCTGCGGCAATTCTACCTGTGATTGCTGGTCTCTTTGGTGCAGCATCTAAGCGTAAAGAAGAAGAAAACGTTTAAGCCCAAGTCCTCGCTTCATCTAATTTTGCGAGTCTAGATAGCAATTTCACACTCCATAAAGCTGGTATAAAAAAAGCCCCTAAGTTTATTACTTAAGGGCTTTTTTCTGTTTCAGTGACAATGGCAAGGGGCTGATCCATCTTGGTAAAGTAACCCATAATTTCTGTTTGTCTACTATGGAACTATGGCGATCGCCTCAATTACGCTATCAGCAAAACCACAGTACCTTACTACGATCTCTATGGGTTAATAGACTCCGTTTAACAAGGGTTAGATTGCTGCAATCCAGAATCTAAGCTTGAACCCAATGACTCACTAAATGACCATTTTCTATCGTCCAAACAGCTTTCAACGTCTTAGTTGTAGTGGCTTCAGGTTTGGCGATAACATAGAGATTAGGACGATCTACTATAACATTGGGTTGAGAGACAAACATGGGATTCTCCTCGAAACGAAATTGCTAGAAACACTCTCCGACTAACCCCATAGTACATTACTTTTTACTGTACTTGGCAGCTTAGGCTACCAAAACACATAAAATTTTCATAAAGAACCCATAATGCAATCTTAACCTTCCTCTTTGTTGTCTTCAGTAGATATCCTAATCAAAAAGACCCCAATCCCTAGTATGACTGGGTTTGAAGTCTTTATTGATTGTCTCTAGGGGGCGATCGCCAATCTTAATCGTAGGATGTAACGATTTATAGATTTTTGGTTACTTTTGTGAATCGTGCCCTGCAATAGCCTAGTTCGGAGTCGAGGCTACAGTCGGAGGATTGTTATTGGTCGCCTGGATGGCGGCATACAAACGATTGAGGGCGCTAATGTAAGCCTTGCCAGAAGCCACAATAATGTCCGTATTCGCCGCATGACCCGAATAAATTTGACCTTCATGGCGGAGACGAATCGTCACTTCGCCGATCGCATCAATACCTGCAGTAACAGACTGTACCGAATACTCAATAAGTTCATTCGGCACTTGTACGACCCGATTAATCGCCTTATAAATAGCATCGACGGGACCAGTACCGATCGCCGCATCGGTGAGTTCTTCGCCTTCCGGGGTGCGGATTGTGATCGTTGCCGTGGGACGGGCATGGTCACCACAGGACACCTGCACCAACTCCAAGCGGAACAATTCAGGGGGTTGCTGGATTTCGTCCTTGACGATCGCCTCTAGATCCCAGTCGGTAATATCCTTTTTCTTATCGGCAAGATCCTTAAAACGCACAAACGCCTTATTGAGATCATGGTCAGATAGGTCAAAACCGAGTTCCCCTAAACGGGTGCGGAAAGCATTACGCCCAGAATGTTTGCCCAAAATAATTTGGTTGTCAGTTAAACCGATGGATTGGGCATCCATAATCTCGTAGGTGAGACGATTTTTGAGTACACCATCCTGGTGAATGCCGGACTCATGGGCAAAGGCATTGATCCCGACGATCGCTTTATTTGCCTGCACCGACAAACCTGTGAGGTTCGAGACAAGGCGGGAGGTCTTGTAGATCTCCTTCGTGTTGATATTGGTTAAGGGTTCTTCGGAATCGACGGGACGACCGAGGAACGGATTGAAATATTGGCGGCGCACATGGAGTGCCATCACCAATTCTTCTAGGGCGGCATTCCCTGCCCGTTCACCGATGCCATTGATGGTACATTCCAACTGACGAGCGCCATTTTTAACGGCTTCGAGGAAGTTGGCAACGGCTAAACCGAGGTCGTTGTGACCATGGACGGAAATAATCGCCTTGTCGATGTTGGGTACGTTTTCCTTAATACCTTTGATCAACGCACCAAATTCGGCGGGAGTCGTATAACCAACGGTATCGGGAATGTTGACCGTGGTTGCCCCTGCATCGATGACGGCTTCGAGGATTTGGTAGAGAAATTCAGGGTCAGAGCGTCCGGCATCCTCTGGGGAAAACTCGACGTTATTCGTGAAAGTTTTGGCATAGGCGACCATTTCAGGGGCGATCGCCAACACATCCTGACGGCTCTTACGGAGTTTGTATTCGAGGTGGATATCGGAAGTGGCAATAAAGGTATGAATTCGAGGATTGGCGGCGGGGGCGAGGGCTTTACCTGCAGCCTCAATGTCGCCCTTTGTGGCACGGGCTAAACCACAGATGGAAGGACCCCCTTCTACGCCCACCTCAGCAGCAATGCGTTGCACCGCGTCAAAATCCCCAGTACTAGCACGGGGAAAACCCGCCTCAATCACATCAACACCAAGTCGAGCAAGGGCACGGGCGATCGCCAGTTTCTCATCGCCATTAAGGGTTGCCCCTGGCGACTGTTCACCGTCACGTAATGTTGTGTCGAAAATGAGAATGCGATCGTTTGTGTTCGTCATAATTCCCCGCTCCCTTAGCGTGAAAATAGCGTGAAAACCTTGGGCTATGCGAAATTTTCAAGGATTAAAAAGAATCAAAGCTAATTAATACCGTGATGAAATTTCGAATAAGGCATAAACAAAAATTCACTTCCCGCGTTGGAAAAGTGAGTATCACCCTAGGATAAACTACTTTTTTAGGAAAGTGAAACCATCGCCCTAAATCTTGCCCGCAATCTGTCCCCTAGCACCAGCATTTGGTAAAGCCCACCTGATAGAGGGGCGATCGTCAGCAGATCCCTTCAGCAATTTACCAAAACCTTAGGCAATTAAGGCTCAATTTTTTCAATTTTTGGACGTAGATCGTTGAGATCAATATAGTGATCCGTTGCATTGCGTAATTCCCTGGCGATCATCCCCTCCGTTGAAACAACAGTAATATGGGTACTCTTGGATCTTAATAATTCAATTGCCCGTTCAAAATCGCCATCTCCACTAAATAAAACCACCTGATCATACTGTTCCACCGTATTAAACATATCGACCACAATTTCAATGTCTAAATTGGCTTTTTGGGAATAGCGCCCGGAAGCATCATCGTAGTATTCTTTTAAAATTTTGGTGCGGACAGTGTAGCCCAAACTGATCAGGGCATCCCGAAAACCCCGTTGATCCTGGGCATCCTTCAAACCTGTGTACCAAAAGGCATTCACTAAACGCACGGTGGGATCGCAGGTAAAATAATCGATTACCCGACGGGGATCAAAAAACCAATTGTTTTTTTGTTGGGCATAAAACATATTATTCCCATCTATAAAAATAGACAGGCGGGTCTTATAAAAATTCATGCTAAAATTTGCCCTAAATAATCAGGGTCTAATAATTCTATCTGGCTTTGTAAATGCGTTAATTTAGAGGTTCGTATAGACTTTGATTTCGTTGAATTTTGGTTAGATTGTTTAATAATGAGAGCTTTCACTCTCGAATAAAGAATAAAAATAAAAGAAACGAAATGTAGCTTTCTAGCATTAGATAGTTCTAATGTTTTGGCGACAAAAAATAAAATAAAATAAAACAATAAAGTTAGTCTATCGCGATATTGTAAAGGGAAAGGGCTACTTTCGGCAATCGATTTGGGGGCGATCGCCCCGGTGGCAAATTCCGCAATGTAGGGCTGAGTTCACGATGAATTTTTTTCGTAAAAAAAGGCTCCAACAACGGCTACGTCAGGATTCCTACTACCGTTTCCAGTCGATGGAGGAGGTCAGTTGGGCGATTGAGATTGGCATCACGATTGATGTGAACCGCGCGACGGTGGATGATTGGCTGCGATTGCCGGGTTTGTCGATTCACCAGGCAAGGGCGATCGCCAACCTCACAAGCCAAGGGGTACAAATTTTGTCCATCGAAGACCTGGGGGCAATCTTGAACATTGCCGCACCACGCCTACAACCCCTCGCGCCCCTCCTCAATTTTTCCTATTACGCACCGGAGCTAAAGCCGCTTCAACTGAAAATTAATCAAGCATCCGCCGCTGAACTACAGCAAGTTCCCGCGATCACAGCGACACTCGCCGCGCAAATCATTGCCGGGAGACAACAGGGCAATTATCGAGATTTTGCCGATCTCCAGCAGCGACTCCAATTGCCGGGACAGATCATCATGGATTTGCTACCTTGGTTTAGCTTTTCTTAACGGCGCAGAAAATCCCCAGGAAAACTTGTTACCTTGGGATTAGTCCTACCCTATTCTCCCTAATTCCCTGTGCCACCATGAAGCGCAATGACGAAGAATCCCAGGCGATCGCCAAAGAATTACGACAACAAATATCCATTCTCTGCGGCTTTGCTATAACCTTTTGGCTATTAGAAATTAGCGATCAACTCTTCTTTCAACATCTGTGGCGTGGTGGTTTGGATGTATTTGGCATTATTCCCCGCGATCCCATTGGCTTAAGGGGCGTTATTTTTGCCCCATTTTTACATGGCGATTTTCAGCATCTTATGGCGAATACTCCCCCTTTTCTCATTCTGGGTTGGTTGGTCATGGTGAACCGCACTAAAGATTTTTTTACGGTCTCTTTAATCAGTAGTTTTATTGGCGGTGTTGGGGTTTGGTTAATTGGCGCGACCAATTCAGTTCATCTTGGCGCAAGTATCTTAATTTTTGGTTATCTGGGATTTTTGCTATTTCGGAGTTATTTTCAGCGTGATATTCCTTCCATTGCCCTCGCCTGCGTCGTTTTCTTCCTCTATGGCAGTGTTTTATGGGGTGTACTGCCCATTACCCAAGGTGTTTCTTGGGAGGGGCATTTGTTCGGTTTTATTGGTGGTGTGGTAGCAGCCAAGATTTTAAGTAAACCCAGAACAGATCCTTGGGAAAACGAATAGCAAGATCATTACAATTATCCAGTATTTTTTTATGATGCGCCAATTCAAATCTGAAGTGCAACAGGTTCTGATGATGACAGCAAGAATACTTCACTCGGAGTGCGATAGTCAAGCGATTTTCTTGGTCGATTATTAATTAAATCTACCACCTTATTC
>JBIKYI010000456.1:0-3289 GCA_044355355.1 Limnothrix sp.
ATTAATAATCGACCAAGAAAATCGCTTGACTATCGCACTCCGAGTGAAGTATTCTTGCTGTCATCATCAGAACCTGTTGCACTTCAGATTTGAATTGGCGAAACAATAATTAAACACTTCAAAAAATTCTGGAATAGCTAGCGATAAAAAGCACAAAAATTGACATCTGTAAAATCTCAATTTTTGTGTGAAATTTCTGTCATTTCCCGTTGCAGATTTCTCTGAATACCAAACTAAATACCAACCAAAATACCTATAAATAAGCACCCCGCTCAAAATTTTCCCCAAGATAATATTGACGTACCAAAGGATTATTGTAGAGTTCCTCCGTTGTGCCAGACGCAAGAATTTCCCCATCCCGCATAATGTACGCCCGATCCGTAATTGCCAAGGTTTCACGCACATTATGGTCCGTGATCAAAATGCCCATGTCCCGTTCCCGCAGACTTGCGACAATCTGTTGAATTTCCGACACCGCAATGGGATCAACCCCAGCAAAAGGTTCATCAAGCAACAAAAACTTAGGACCTTTGCCATCCACTGCCAGGGCACGGGCTAATTCTGTCCGGCGACGCTCCCCTCCAGAAATTAATTTACCTTTGGTCTGACTGATTTTTGTTAACCGAAATTCCTCTAACAATTCATACAACCGCTGTTGTTGCTGTCTTTTAGTGAGGGAGGATTGCTCAAGGACGAGTTCAATATTTTCCTGGACGCTCAGGTCACGAAAAATACTGGGCTGTTGGGTTAGATAACCAATACCCAGTTTTGCCCGTTGGTCGAGGCTCAGGGGAGTAATGTTTTGTTGGTTCATCCAGACCTGTCCTTCGTTGGGTTTAATCAAGCCTGTGGTGATGTAGAAGGTGGTCGTTTTACCCGCACCGTTGGGACCGAGTAAGCCGACAATTTCGCCCTGGTTGACTTTGAGGGTGACGCGATTAACGATGATGCGTTTGTCGTAAACTTTGCGGATATTGTCGAGGAAAATAGTCACGGTGGTCAGGTGGGCAAAGGGTTGAGTGGGATTTTTAGGACTGGTTAAGGGACGTTTTAAGGGTTTGAAAAGGATTCGTCGGTCACTGCATCTGTTGTGCCGAGTTCGGTCGGTGTAGTACTGGCTGAAGGGAGGGTAATGACGGGTTCTGGGGGTGGGGGGGTGTTGGCGGCGGGATCTGTGGGTTCTGTTTCGGTGACGAGGTAGATGGCCTCGACCTGTTCTCTGGGGGCTGGGGTGGCGACAAAGCGACCTTCGTCAATGCGGTAGACCATGCGTTCGGCGCGGAGACTGTTGCCATCCTGGAGGACGTAGACGTTGCCTGTGAGGACGAGGGTGCGTTCGGTGGAGAAGTATTGTGCTTGGGCGGCTGTGCCTTGGATATTCCGGGCGGGATAGTTGATGTGGACATTGCCTCTAGCTGTGACAACGCCTGTTTCGCTGTTGGCTTCTTGGATATCGGAGGTCACGGTGAGTGCGCCGTCGGATGCTTGGGCTTGGACGGCGGTGGGGGTCGCCATGCTGAGGCTGATCGCGGTGGTGGCGATCGCCGCTGCGATGGTGCTGTATAGAAAAGAAAGCTTTTTGCCTAAGCCCTGTGGCTGCATAACTGTTCTACCTGGTGTAATTAAAATGCGTAGGGAGTTTCCCTAAAAGACTAATGACGCAACTTTATTCTAAGGGTTGCACTGGATATTCTCCCATGTTCACCACATGGATCCTGATGATTCCTGCGTTTTTGGGGAAATCTCGATATTATGATCGGGTGTAAAAAAATTAATGTGCCATTTTGCCATGGTCTATGAAATGGCGTGAGGAGCAATGTAGTTTATGTTCAAATTTTCTGGGCAGCGTCCCACTAATCTGGGGGTGAAGGATGGTCGTCTCGCGGCTTGTCCCGGTACACCGAATTGTGTCTGTAGTCAGAGCGATCGCCCCCAAGAAAAAATCGCCCCTTTACCCCTCGTGTCGATGGCTAAATTACGGGAAGTCATTGAGGGTATGGAACGCACGGCAATTATTGAGCAAACGGACAATTATCTCTATGCCGAATTCACGACAAAATTAATGGGCTTTGTCGATGATGTGGAATTTTTCAATGATGGTTCTGCCATTCAAGTCCGTTCTGCATCGCGCCTTGGTAAGTCCGACCTCAATCTCAATCGTCAACGGGTCGAGGCAATTCGCGCAGCCCTAGGTTAAATCTCTTGTAACTCTTTTGAATCAGTTTGGGCGATCGCCACGACCATGGCGATCGTCTTTTTTGTAGCTTTTTTCCATAAATGACCCGACATAATATGTAAAACATCTAAGCCAAATAACTTAATTTTTATAAATATCATCACCAAAACCGAACGAAAAACTGACCCAGCCTTAAAATAACTTTAAATCAACTGAATTAAGACTTGTCACGACCCCAGAAAGCGCCATCAGTTGTACTTATTCATGTCTCATCTCTTTGATTTCTTACGGAATTTTTTACAAAAATTTTTACTGCGTGGTCAGAGATCATCCAAAGATTTCCATCTCACCCGTTATTTTTCCATTACAAGCTTCCTTGCTTTTGCGGTTGTCGCAGCTTTATTAAGTGTAATCTACCAAAAAAGAGCTTCTCAAGATTTAAAACTATTCGGTGAAACAGCCAACGTTGAAATGGCTCAGATGCTTTATTTTGCCAAAATTGATACACTTGATCATTTCATTACTACCGCCACAACCCTCAGCGATACTGCCCTAGCGACCGACAAAAACACCAAAGAACTCTCTCGCCTATTAGAACCTTATATTAATAATCTAGGCATCACAAAAATTAAAATTTTTGATGTGAATGGACGCACAATTTACTCTACAGATATTCAACAAATTGGCAGCAATAAAGCCGACTATGTAGGATTTCAGATCGCACGTCAAGGTAAAATCTTTTCTGACTTAGAAAACCATGATCCTCTCTTACAATTAGCAGATTGGCAACATTCGGGTAAATCTCCTGTTCTCCATTCTAGCTATCTCCCAATATACGCCCCATCCGAACGTCATCATAAGATCGCCAATCACAGTGTCGATAAAATTATTGGTGTGATGGAAATGTACCGTGATGTTACTCCCTTCGCCCAGGCGATCGCCAATTCCCAAGCAGTCGTCATTACCAGCATTGCCGTTAGTTTTATCCTATTATATATCAGTTTATTTTTAATAATTTATCGTGCCCAAAATATCTTACAAATACAAAAAAATAGCCTAAAAAATTCCAAGGAAAAATTCAAAAATCAAGCAACAACACTAGAAAAAACATTA
>JBIKYI010000248.1:0-5117 GCA_044355355.1 Limnothrix sp.
TGTCGAACTGCAAAATCAAGCGGATAGTCTCTTCTACAGTTTTGAAACGACTCTGCGGGAAAATAGTCAATTACTCGTCGATGGCAAGGAAGAGGACTTGACGAAAAAACGTCGGGCTTTGGAGAAGGCATTTAATGACTCTTCCGTGGGTTTAGATACCATTCAACGTCTTCTAGATGATTTTAGGGATTCATTACTGTCCATTGGTTCCCAGATTTACGAGGATGGTGCACCCAGTGGTGGGGTATCCGGGGTTTCTCAGGTCTTTGACTCTGAACATGAAACGATGGTGATCTCGTCCAATGGGGAGGGGGTCATTGAGAATGGGGAAGGGAATATCACTGGCGACTATGAAGAGATTGACTAATGGCTAGGGGCGATCGCCCAAATCCCTCTTTAGCCGGAATCTTCCCAGCTTTTCCCGCTTCAAGTTAAGATTAGTAAACGCTCAATTTTGCTCATTCATTCAGAACTAGGTTTATGGCAGGCGATTATTACGAACTCCTCGGTGTTTCCCGCGATTGTGGTAAAGATGAGCTTAAGCGGGCTTATCGTCGTTTAGCTCGTCAATATCACCCGGATGTAAACAAAGATCCAGGCGCTGAAGATAAATTCAAAGAAATTAATCGTGCCTACGAAGTTTTATCTGAACCCGAAACTAGGGCGAGATATGACCGCTTCGGGGAAGCTGGTGTTTCCGGTGCGGGAGCCGCAGGGGCTGACTATGGAGACATGGGCGGCTTTGCGGATATATTTGAGACGATTTTTAGCGGTTTTGGCGGCATGGGTGGTCCCGGCAGTGCCCAGGGGACTCGGCGACGGAGTGGTCCAACCCGTGGGGATGATCTCCGGCTAGACCTCAAACTCGATTTTCAAGAAGCCATTTTTGGTGGGGAAAAGGAAATTAGAATTCCTCACCTGGAAACCTGTAAGCCCTGTGGTGGTTCCGGGGCGAAGGCTGGCACAACGGCGAACACCTGTAGCACCTGTAGTGGGAGTGGTCAGGTTCGACGGGCAACCCGCACGCCTTTTGGCAGTTTTGCCCAGGTTTCCGTTTGTCCCACCTGTAATGGTGATGGTCAAGTGGTCGCGGATAAGTGTGAATCCTGTGGTGGCGCAGGTCGTAAGCAGGAAACGAAAAAGTTGAAAATTACGATTCCCGCTGGTGTGGATACTGGCACTCGTTTGCGGGTTTCTCGCGAAGGGGATGCGGGTCTCAAGGGCGGTCCCCCAGGGGATTTGTATGTTTATCTCGCGGTGGATACGGATAAGGTCTTCCGTCGTGATGGGATTAATGTCCAATCCGAGGTAGAGGTCAATTATCTACAGGCGATTTTGGGCGACACGATTAAGGTGAAGACCGTTGATGGTGAGGAAGAACTCGTCATTCCTGCGGGGATTCAGCCGAATAAGGTCTTGACTCTGGAGGGTAAGGGAGTCCCGAAACTGGGTAATCCTGTCAGCCGTGGGGATCATCTGATTACGGTGAAGGTAGTGATTCCGACGAAGCTAGGTCGTGAAGAGAAGGAACTCCTGCACCAACTGGCTCAATTGAAAGGATCCGGCTCTGGCAAGGGCGGTTTTGAAGGGTTATTGGGGAATATTTTCCATAACAAATGAACGAATCTAATCCATTAAAGGCTGATGCTCAATTGGATCTGCGGGGGACTCCCTGTCCAATTAATTTTGTGCGCACAAAGTTGCAGTTAAAGAAAATGCCGACTAATTCGTTGTTAGAGGTTTGGCTAGATGCGGGGGAGCCGATGGAGCAGGTTCCGGATAGTTTGACGATGGAAGGCTATGTGGTCGAGCAGGCGATCGCCCAGGGGGAGGGGGAGTATTTCGCTCTCTGGGTGCGTCGTCCCGGCGAGGGTTAGGTGAGTCAAGCGGGCAATATTGAAGGGACGGTCACGGCGGTACAGGCGAATTTTTACCATGTGCAGTTGCGGGATGGTTCTGGGGATTTGCTCTGTACAAGGCGCACTCGTCTGAAGAAGATTGGTCAGCGGGTGATGGTGGGCGATCGCGTGGTGGTCGAGGAAATCGATTTCCAGGATCGTCGGGGGGCGATCGCCGAAATTTATCCTAGAACGACGGTGCTTGACCGTCCGCCCATTGCCAATGCCGATCAATTATTACTGGTCTTTGCCTTGGCAGAACCCCAACTTGATCCCTGGCAACTCAGTCGTTTTTTAGTGAAAGCGGAGTCCACGGGTTTAAAATTGCTTTTGGCGTTAAACAAACAAGATTTATTGCCTCCTGAGGAAAAAAACGCTTGGCAGGCAAGATTACAGGCTTGGGGTTACGATGCCGTATTTTTAAGCGTATTGTCGGGCGATGGTCTAGGGCTATTACGGCAAAAATTAGCGGCGAAAATCACCATTGTGGCGGGACCGTCGGGGGTGGGCAAATCGAGTTTGATTAACCAGCTTATTCCCGATTCTGATATTCGGGTGGGGCGGGTTTCCGGCAAGTTGCAGCGGGGCAGACATACGACGCGCCATGTGGAATTGTTTAAGTTGTCCGATGGGGGACTGTTAGCCGATAGTCCGGGGTTTAATCAACCGGATTGGCAGGTGTTACCCCAGGAGCTAGGGCAATATTTTCCAGAAATTCGCACTCAATTGGCGCTAGGACAATGCCAATTTAAGGATTGTTTGCATCTACAGGAACCCCATTGTGCGGTGGATGATACCTGGGAACGCTATGAAATTTATGCGAAATTCTTGGATGAGGCGATCGCCTACAAAGAAACTCAGCAACAGCAAAAGGACGAAGAAACTCAGCTCAAGGTTAAAAGTGTCGCCGATGGTAAAACTCAACAGGAGCCTAAACTAGCGACCAAGAAATATCGTCGTTCTTCCCGACGGGAGCGCCAGCAAAATCTCAAGGATTTGTATGAAAAACAGTCCATTAATGAGTTGCTGATTGATGAAGAATAGAACAATAAACATCCTTCCCGTAGAATGAGGGATTGATAAACCAAGCTTCACAAATTCCTCGGCAGTTTTATGACGGCATTATGGCAACGATGGGTCTATTTGCAGTTCCCCTTTGAGTACTGGCTCAGGAATAGCTATGTTTATCGGATTTTTGGGCTGTTACAGACTTGGCAGGGGGGCAGTTGGCTATTGCAATGGTCGGAGCCGATTGGTGCGCTGATCCTCTGTACCTTATTGGTGGCAGCGCCCTTTGTCTCGACGACTTTAATTGGATTTTTGCTACTGGCTGGGGTTGCCTATTGGTTCCTGTTGAGTTTGTCGGATGCGCCGGATGATTCCCTGACTTCGATTCATATTTTGGTGTTTCTCTATGGGGGCACGGCGGCGATCGCCACGGTTTTATCCCCGGTCAGAAGTGCCGCTATCTCAGGGTTTGTGGAGCTATGTTTATACCTGTTGTTTTTCGCCTTTTGTGCCAGAGTATTGCGATCGCCTCAGATTTTAAACAAGGTGATCTGGGTTTATTTAATGGTGTCCCTGATCGTCAGTGGTTATGGCATTCGGCAGGAATTTTTCGGTGCTGAACAGTTAGCCACCTGGAACGATCCCCTGTCGGAACTGGCGAATGATACGCGGGTGTATAGCTATCTGGGTAACCCCAATCTCCTGTCGAGCTATTTAATCCCGGCGATCGCCTTTAGTGCTGTCGCCATCATCATTTGGCGGACATTACCCCAGAAAATCTTGGCGGGGGTCACCTGTCTTTGTAATACCGCCTGTTTGTACTTTACCGATAGCCGTGGCGGTTGGTTAGCCTTGGTTGCTTCAGGTATTGTCGGTGGCTTATTACTCTATGTCTGGTATGGCGATCGCCTCAGTCCCTTTTGGCGACGTTGGTTGATTCCCCTTTGCTTTAGTGCCATGGCGGGTCTCCTCGTTGTTGCTGTCCTAGGGGTCGATGCCATACGTATCCGACTGTTAAGTATCTTTTCCTGGCGTGGCGATAGTAGTAATAATTTTCGGATTAACGTTTGGTATGCCGTGTTGCAGATGATCCGCGATCACCCCTTTTTCGGCATTGGTCCCGGTCATGATGCCTTCAACCAAATGTATCCTCGCTACATGGAAAGTCGTTTTTCTGCCCTCAGTGCCTACAGTATTTTTCTGGAAAATACCGTCGAAATGGGTTTAATTGGCTTAAGCGTCTTTATCTGGCTACTTGTAAATATTTTTGGACAGGGTATTCAAACCATTAAGACATTCCGGATGCAACAAAAAATCGATGGATTATGGTTAGCCGGGGCGATCGCTGCCATGACCGGGCTACTTGTCCAAGGTTGCTTCGATACCGTCTGGTATCGTCCCCAAGTCAGTACTTTGTGGTGGCTCATGGTGGGTATCATTGCCGCCTACTA
Source organism: Limnothrix sp. (assembly GCA_044355355.1). GTDB lineage: Bacteria > Cyanobacteriota > Cyanobacteriia > Cyanobacteriales > MRBY01 > MRBY01. The sequence goes on from JBIKYI010000248.1 coordinate 4,358, forward strand.
CCCCCACATCCGACAAAACAGCAACCCAGACAACAATTAAAAACGATTACAAAATATTAAAATTTCATCTCTTTGAGCATTATTCCTAACAATTTAATTTTGACTTTTTTTAAGTCAACATGTGATAATGGGTCAAAAGTAGATTAAGGTAAAATATTGTTTTCAATCCAGTTGTCCAGATATAATTTTGTCCTTATTTGTACTAACCTTGCTTGGTTCAAAGCATCACATATTAATGTTTTTCAGTGTCTTCGATGACATTTTTCTTTAATGATTTTAGTTGGTGATCATCCAGAATATCCGATAGATTATCATCCAGAACTTTTACCTGAAATCGAAGGTCTTCATCTTGTAAGTGATTCTCTAAGTTTGTTAGAGGAGGCGATCTCTTCAGCCCCCCAGTTAATTATTCTCAACGTTGATTTCTGGGGAGAAAAAGCCTATAAACTCTGTATTCAGATCAAAAAAAATATCCGCATCAAAGAAATCCCCCTCATACTCATCAATGTACCGAATGAGCCAACAGAAAAAGCTCGAGGTTTTCAGGCTGGAGCCAATGATGTCATCAGTAAACCATTCATCCATATTGAATTAGCAAAGCGCATTCAACAACAACTCTTAAACAACCAATATCGCCAAATCCAGGACGCACAGACTAAAGCCGCCAATTCAAATTTGAAGTGCAACACCTAGGGTCTTTCTGAAGAGGGACTTATAAGGATATTCTGATGTTAAGCAAAACAATAAGAAATCCCTATGA
>JBIKYI010000249.1:0-5101 GCA_044355355.1 Limnothrix sp.
ATAACGTCATTGTCGATCAGTACCATGGTGATGGTTTACTCGTTGCCACCTCCACCGGATCCACCTGTTACACTGCCTCCGCCAATGGCCCCATCATGCACCCCGGACTGGAGGCGATCGTCGTGACCCCCATTTGTCCCCTGAGCCTATCTAGCCGCCCCATTGTCTTACCCGCAGGAACCAGCGTCGATATTTGGCCCTTCGGAGATTATGAACTAAACAATAAATTGTGGGCAGATTGTGCCTTGGGAACTTCTATTTGGCCAGGACAATGGGTTAATGTTCGTAAGGCTCACTGTTACTGTAAATTCATCATTCTGCGGGAAAGTTATTCGTTCTACCAAGTGATTCGTGAAAAATTACAGTGGCGTGGTTCCCGTATTCAGTACAACAATAACCATCGCCATTACAACTAGATAACAATTAGCTAGAATAGCTAGCCATCACAATTCGCCGGGATCACAGTCAACAGATGTCTTAAGGAACCTTACATAAAACCTATATTTGGGAAAAAATAGGACATAATTGAGATCCTGAGTATGGGCGATCAAGAATTGCCATCATTAATTGTGACCAAACGGGTTATTTACTTTTAATTATTAATTAAATTAATTATTAACTTATAGTCGTTTCGGTTCAGCTTGAGAACTTTTGAACCCTCCGCCTACGGCATCTCTCTTAGAAAGGGAGGCAATGAGTGTCTAATTTTGATTGGGAATGACTATATTAATTAACTTATTGATTAATTTCACTTGATTTTAATTATTGACATTCACTTATTAGATAACTGAATGTTTGTCTAAGCCAAGCCATATTTTGGTAACTATGGGAACCTGATAATAGATGCAAGAATTGACATCATATACTGCTTCACACCAAGCATGTTTAGTTCCTTGTGCTGATTTATTAGTTGTTGCGGCTGATACACCTCTTGTTGAGCTGTTGCCAGCAATTGTGGAGGCGTTGCAGAGGGGAGAATCGTCTTTTTATGGTGCGGCGGTGGTAGCGGAGTCGCTGTTTGTCGGCTTGATTACCCGGCGCAATTTGTTGCAGTTTTTGATTTATTCCCAGTCCCTTAAAAATCTGGTGGCGAAGGATCTGGTTTCCCATCCGCCTGTTTGGATCTCGGCGGCGGCGATCGCCAATCCCTATCAAGTTTTAGAACTAATGGCTCAACATCACACTGCCTGGGTGGCGGTGGAGGATGAAGCAAAAACATGGCTAGGAATTTTACCGAGGAAAAAACTGCAACAAACTTTTTGGCAACCGCAACTACTGGCATTACGGCGCGTTACTGATGTGATCAATACCAAAGTCATTCCCCTGTCAGCGGCGACATCGTTGCAATATGCAGCGGAACAGTTATTAAATTTTTTGCCGGATAACTTGGTGATTGCGGCGATGGAGAGGGTGGTACATCCCCTACAACGTCAAATTCCGCCCATGGGCTACATTTCTGTGTTGGAGCTGTTGCAAGCCTATCTTGGGGGCAAGAATTTTACGGAGACCTTGGTGCAGGATTGGCTGGTGCAACGACTGGTTATGGTGCCTTCTAGTGTGTCTTTGCTGGAAGTGGCAGCTCAAATGCAGCGAGAACAGGTCAGTCAGATTTGGATTATTGATGGTAAGAATAATTGGTTGGGGATGATCTCGGAACAGTCTCTGTTGGATTTGATGGATCCGATCGCCCTCCATTGGCAGCGGGCAGAATTAGAGGAACGCTTGGGGAAGTTGGAACGCACGGTGACCCAACGCTCCCATCCCAAGATCGTCCATAGTCTAAATCAAATGGTGCGGCGATCGCCCTACCGGGTCTTGCTGATCGAACCGCTCAACCAGGAATCGGAGTTATTAGCCCGTCTGCTTGCCCCACCGGAAAATTTTGAGCTGACGTTTCAGGTGATCCAAGTGGATAGTATTGCGGCGGCGATCGCCCAGTTAGAGAATGAACATTTCGATCTAATTTTGGTGGATCTTAATCTCCAGGACACCCAGGGATTTACGTCCTTTGAGCCGTTACAGCCCTACGTTCAGCGACTGCCGATCATTTTACTCGTGGAGGATGAAGGGTTGCAGGAAGGGGTTGTGCAGACCTGTTTGGAGCAGGGGGCACAGGATTATTTACTGACAAGTCTTTGTAATGGGACTTCTGCGGTGGAACAGGAGCTGTTAATGCGTTCCATTGCCTATGCCATCGATCACCATGGCATTCAGAATCGCTTTCAGCAGCAACAAAAACAGCTATCGGGACAGAATCAACAGCTCAAATTGCAAATCAAAGTCCAAAGTGAATTGGTGGAACGGTTGCGCAATACGGATGCCCAGGTGCGGGTGATTTTTGAGGCGATCGCCGACATCATTTTGGTGATTGAACCCATCAGTTGGCACATCAGTAACATTGCCACCCAACCCACCCATGCCCAAACTCAATATATCCAAGCGACCATCCAGCACCTAGAGGAACACCAGGAACAATACCAAGCCCTCGTCCACCAGGCGATCGCCGAAGGAGTCGAATTACAGCACGAATATAGCCTGCTCATCCCCACCGAACAGTCCTTTATCCCCCTTTGGTTTTCCGCCAAAATTTGCCCTACCAGCGAACATCAAATTGTCTGGGTTGCCCATGACATCACCCCGATTAAACAGGCCCAACAGGAATTATTCCTCTACCAACAGGAACTCGAAGCCAAAGTTCAGTCCCGTACCCAGCAGTTACAGACAGTTAACCAAACCCTCACCGAAGAAATTAAGCAGCGTAAACTCATCGCCGCCGAACTGCGCCAAGAAAGGAATTTCCTCTCAGCGGTCTTTAATTTAGCCGGGGCATTATTACTCGTCCTCGATCAACATGGTCGGATTCTGCGCTTTAATCCCGCTTCTGAGCAATTAACGGGCTACCATGCCGATGATGTGATCGGCAAACATGTGTGGGAGTTATTTCTACGGGCAGAAGATACAATCGCCATGATGCAGGAGGTGCGTCGTCTCCTCTCGGAAAAGACCCCAGGAACCCAGGAATTAGACTGGCGCTCTAAATATGGTCGTGTCCATCGCATTAACTGGACCCATACGGTACTCCTCAATGATCAGGGGGATGCCCATCTGATTATTTCCGTCGGTATTGATGTTAGCGATCGCCTCAGTCTAGAGCGCACCCTCAAAGTCCTCAACCAGGAACTCGAAAAACGGGTACAGGAACGCACCCTCGAACTGGAACAAATTCAATTTAACCAGCGCCAATTACTCGCTGCCGTGGATGCTGCCGTCGAGGCGATCGCCATTTTCCAGGATGACCAATTCGTCTCCGTCAATCCCGCCTTCCTCGATCTCTTCGGTTATCCCCATCTCCTTAGCCTGAATAACCATTCCTGGCACGACCTCTTCGACCAGAGCGAACAGGAACGCATCCACCTCGAAATCCTGCCCCAACTCCAACTGCACCAATCCTGGCAAGGGGAGGCGATCGCCCAACGTCAGGATCACAGCACCTTCATCCAAGAAGTATCCCTCACCCTCACCCCCGAAGGCTTCCTGATCTGCATCAGCCGCGACATCTCCGCCCGCAAAGCCGATGCCCAACAACTCGAAGCCACCCAATCCCTCCTCCGCTCCCAATACGACAACTTCCCCATCCCCACCTACACCTGGCAACACCGCGACGACAACTTCTACCTGATCAACTACAACGCCGCCGCCGACCTCGCCAACGACCAACAACTCGCCAATTTCATCGACAAAACCACCCAAACCATCTACGGAGCCGACCACGAACTCCACCACAACATCCAACTCTGCTTCCATAACAAAAGAAGCTTTGAAGCAGAACTACAAACCAAATACCGTAGCCATAAACAACAGCAATTATTTTTGCGCTACCTCGTCATTACCTACGTCTATATTGAGCCAGACATGGTGATGGTACATACCCAAGACCTCACTGAACGTAAACGCGCCGAAACCAAACTCCGCCAAAACCAAACCTTCCTGCGACAGGTGGTGGATAACGATCCGAACCTAATTTTTGTGAAGGATTGCCAGGGACAATTCGTCTGGGCGAACAAAGCCGTTGCCGATCTCTATGGCACCACCGTCGAAGAACTCATGGGTAAAACCGAAGCTCTCTTTAATCCCCACACCGACGAAATAGAGCGTTTCCAACAAACAGAGCGCTTGGTGTTTAACCAAAAACAGTCAGTGCTGTTTGAGGAAGAAAAAATCACCGATCACTTGGGTAATGAGAACTATTTTCGTATCGTTAAGATTCCGCTCAATCTCTATGGCGACGAGGATTATACCCAGGTGTTGGGAGTGGCTTCGAATATTACCCAGCAACGTCAAGCCAAATTAAAGTTGGAGGCAGCCCTAGAGCAGGAACGGGAATTGAATCACCTCAAAAGCCGTTTTGTCGATACTGCTTCCCACGAGTTTCGTACACCGCTGACGGTCATTTTAGGGGCAGCGGATATTTTGCAACATTATTCGACTCAGCTTCCGCCTGAACGTCGACAAAAACATTTGGATAATATCCAGACGAATGCCCGTAGGATTGAACAGTTGATTAATGATTTGCTGTCGATGAGTCGGATTGAATCCGGGAAACTACGGTGCGATCGCCAACCCACAGATGTGATTAAACTCTGTCACATGGTAATAGAAGACATCAAAGCCGGAGTCGGTCATGACCATGATCTCCAATTTTTTACCAAGGGGGAATTTGATCATCCTTTGATCGTAGATGGCAATTTACTACGCCACGTTCTGAGTAATTTATTAATGAATGCCTGTAAATATTCTGCCGCCAAAAGTAGTGTTGTACTGGAAACAACCTATGATGAAAATGGGTTGAGTTTCGCCGTTCAGGACAAGGGCATTGGGATCCCAGCAGAGGATCAAGCCCATCTCTTTGAGTCCTTCTACCGCGCAAGCAACATCCATACTATTTCTGGCACAGGTCTTGGTCTCAATATTGTTCAAGAGTACGTCAAATTGCATGGCGGCACGATTCATTTTATTAGTGAACTTGATGTCGGCAGTACCTTTTTTGTCCATATACCGACGGTCTAGGATGACGAGCTAATGACTAGTATTTTAGTGATTG
>JBIKYI010000250.1:0-5092 GCA_044355355.1 Limnothrix sp.
CCCTCTATGTCGATGGCTTTGCCGATAACCTACAGGATTTACACCAAAAACTTGATTATTTCACTGAGTTAGGGATTAATCTATTACATTTAATGCCTATTTTAGAATGCCCCAAAAATGCTAGTGACGGCGGCTATGCCGTTAGTAACTACCATAAAATCAATGAAGCTGTCGGTGATTTAGAAGATTTACAAGCCCTAGTTAAAACAATGCGGGAAAAGGAGATTCTTTTAGCCCTAGATATTGTTGTTAATCACACATCCGATGAACATGAATGGGCAGAAAAAGCCCGTCAAGGGGATGAAAAATACCAGAAGTATTACTATATGTTTGATAGTCGGGATATTCCCGATATGTTCGAAAAAAATCTACCCGAAGTCTTTCCCGAAACCTCACCCGGTAACTTTACTTGGAATAAAGAACTCAAAAAATGGGTGATGACTGTTTTTAATAGTTATCAATGGGATTTAAACTATCAAAATCCCGCTGTATTAATCGAAATGGTAGATATTATTCTCTTCTGGGGAAATCAAGGGGTTGATATTTTACGCCTAGATGCAGTGGCATTTCTCTGGAAAAAAATTGGTAGTTATAGTCAAAATGAAAAAGAAGCCCATATCATTTTGCAAATCTTTAAAGATTGCTGTCAAATTACTTCTCCGGGTGTAATTTTTATCGCAGAGGCAATTGTTGCCCCCGTCGAAATTGTGAAATATTTTGGGGAAGATGCAGTCCAAGCCAAAGAATGTGAAATTGCCTACAATGCGACCTTTATGGCATTGATGTGGGATGCAGTGGCGACTAAAAATACGAAGTTATTGGTGCAGGGATTAAAAAATATTCCTGAAAAGCTAGAACGGGCAACCTGGCTGAATTATATTCGTTGTCATGATGATATTGGTTTGGGCTTTACTGATGATGATATTGCCCAGGCGGGTTATGATCCACGTTCCCATCGGGAGTTTTTAATTAAGTATTTTTCAGGTCAATTCGAGGGGACGGATGCGAGGGGTTTATTGTTTGGTCAAAATCCTAAAAATAATGATGCAAGATTGTCGGGGACGCTCACTTCTTTGATTGGTTTAGAGACGGCATTAGAGGAACAAAATCTAGAAAAAGTATCGTTATTAATTCGGCATATTTTATTGCTCCATAGTATGATTTTTTCCTTTGGTGGAATTCCCCTAATTTATTATGGGGATGAAATTGGTACGTTAAATGATTATTCCTACATGGGAAATTTGAGTAAGGCGAATGATACTCGCTGGGCGCACCGTCCGAAGATTAATTGGCAAAAAGCGGAACGTCGTAAGATACCGGGGACGTTGGAACATCGTCTTTTTACGGCATTACAACGTATGATTGCTGCGAGAAAATCGATTAAGGCGTTTGCTGATTTTAATAATCGTGTGTTGATTAATTTTGAGAATGAGCATTTATTTGCTTTTGTTAGAACCAATCCGAATCATCGTCATAATGTGCTAGTGATTGGGAATTTTTCAGCGAATTATCAACATTTAAATTTAGCGGATTGTAATTGTCATCCGTTTGATTTTACGCAGAAAGATTTGTTGCTTGATTTGTATTCAGAACAACCTCCAGAAATTTTTGATCAACATTTGGTGTTGCCGCCGTTTGGGTTTTATTGGTTAACGGAGGATGGGCGCTCTCAATTTGCGGGGGCACTCTTTTAGGGAGGTTGTGCTGAATGGGTTCTAGGTGTGTTGATGGGTTGGGTGTTGTCAGAGCAGGGCTGAGATGATTTCTGGGGTGAGGTTGTCTACTCCGGGGAGTACGATGTCTGCGCCTACGTCCTGGAGGTTAGAGGCGTAGAGGTATTCTTTGTCGTCTCCGGTTTGGGCGTGGGGGGGGATGATGCCAATCGCCAGCCATTTGCGGGTGGGTTCTGCTTCGGCTGCCTGACAGATCACTTTCATATCGGCGGCGGTATCCCCGACATAGGCAACGGGTAGGGGGCCTGATTCTTCGTCTTCGAGTTGGGCGATCGCCTGGAATAAGCCTGTGGGGTCTGGTTTTTCGGGGGCATCCTCCATGGCAACGAGTACGGGGTCAACTAAGCCCATGCGTTGACAGAGGACATATTGGGCGGAACTGCGCATGGCACCGCTAAAAAAGCCCCAGCCAAAACCTTGGGCAGAGAGTCGATCCAAGTATTCCTTGGTGATCAGGATGGGTTCCTGGGCAATGTAACCATCAAAATTTGCCCCGCGATACCTGGATTGGAAAAATTGCACGAGTTCGTCATAGTCCACGACGATTTCTTCTTCCCAGCGGTGAATCAGTTCCCGTGAGGCTTTCCAGTCGTTATTCCAGACCCCTTCCGCCTTTAGGCTATCTATTTCGCCAATGGTGGGACGGTATTCCCCTTTGGTGTAATGCTCGACCGTATCGGCGATCGCCCGGCGGTAGGACTGACTCACATCCCGCACAATGCCATCAATATCAAAAATCACAAGACCTTTATACATAAAAGCTGACCTAATTCAAATGCTGTGGAACCACGAATGATCGAGTACATCGCCACCAAGTGCGTCTGCAACTATTTCTTTCTTACTCCTTCATACCAAAAAGAAAATTCATTATTCGGATTTCGGCAATATTTTTTAGAATTCCGCTAGAATTCCGCCAAATTTTTCATCAAAAACAACCGCAGATGAAGCCACATGAACTTTCAAGATCTTTTTCCTTCCCTCCCAGGAAAACTGTGGTTAACTGGTAGATAAAATTTCAGGCTGAATTCATCAGGCTCAATCTTAATTATTGCCCTTTCAGTCACCCTAGAAATAAATCAGCAGTATTGTTTATGATGTGGCATTTTTTCTTTCTTTCTTCAGAGCTTTCGGTTGCGGCGATCAAGCGTTTATTGCTTGCCATGATCATGGTGACCTCGGCGACTCTGCTTACGGAAACACCAACCCAGGCTTCAGGCAAGGATGATGTCTCCCAAGGTGATCTTGTTACTGCCACAACCCCACTTTTGGCACAGAATCCGAATTCTAATACTGAGCCATTGCCGGAGATCACGCCCCTACCAGAGGAAAACCCTCCCTCCATTCAACCTCCTGCTGCCATCCCTTCCACAAGCCCAGATAGTGGCGATCGCCCCAGCACCCTCAGCAACATCCAGATTATCGGTAGCACCGTCTTTAGCGACACAGACTTTGCACCGATTCTGACCAATAGCGACGGCAAAACCCTCAGTCAAATCGCCGATGCAATTACCCAGCTTTACCTCGAAAAAGGCTATATCACCTCCCGGGCAAGGGTCGCCGCCTCAGCCCCCGACACCATTGAAATTATTGAAGGCAGAGTTGATCAGATCAATCTCCAGGGCAATAACAAATTAAGCGAAAATTACCTCACCAGTCGTTTACGCCTCGGCACCAAAGCCCCCCTCAACACCGCCCAACTCGAAGATCAACTGCGTCTGCTCAAACTCAATCCCCTCCTGGAAAACATTGAAGCCACCCTGAAAGCCGGGGAAGGACTTGGAGTGAGCGATCTCGATGTCACCGTCACCGAAGCAAGGAGTTTTGTCGGGAATGTCGGCGTGGATAATTTTTCCCCCGCCAGCGTCGGTTCTGAACGCATGACCCTCGATCTGGCAGAACAAAACCTCACAGGTGCAGGCGATCGCCTCAGTTTCGGTTACATCCGTACCACCAGAGGCGGCGCAGACAGCCTGGATCTTGCCTACACCCGCCCCATCAACGCCAAAGATGGCAGCATTACCCTCCGCAGCGTCTTTAGCAGCAACAAAGTAATCCAAGAACCCTTCAACGTTCTCGACATCCGGGGCGAATCCGAACGGTACGAAATCTCTTACCGCCAACCCATTATCCGCACCCCCCGCGAAGAATTTGCCCTCGGCTTTGGCTTTAGCTACCAAGACGGCTTGACCTTCCTCGGCGACGAACTATTCGGCTTCAACATCGGCACAGAAAACGGCAAAAGCACCACCAGCATCCTTAAATTCACCCAGGAATACATCAAGCGGCAGCCCCTAGGCGCACTCTCCCTACGTTCCCAATTTAGCTTCGGCACAGAACTATTCGATGCCACAGACAACATCGACCCCATCCCAGACGGTCAATTTTGGAGTTGGCTCGGACAGGTGCAGGGAGTTAGACTCCTCAATCCCGATAATCTCCTCATCGTCCAGGCTGATCTTCAACTCACCCCCGATCCCCTCCTGCCCTCCCAACAATTCGTCATGGGTGGCGGTCAATCCCTGCGCGGTTTCCGCCAAAATGCTCGGTCTGCGGATAATGGCTTCCGTTTTTCCGTAGAAAATCGCTTCACCGTCGCCCGTAATGCCGCCGGAGATTCCGTTTTCCAATTAGCTCCATTTTTTGATCTCGGCACAGTTTGGAACAATAGCGACAACCCCAACGTTTTGCCCGATCAGAAGTTTTTGGCAGGTTTAGGAATTGGAGCCTGGTGGCAACTCGAAAAAGGCTTCACCGTGCGTCTTGACTATGCTTTGCCCTTAGTGGACTTGAGCGATCGCGGTAAAAATATTCAGGATGACGGCTTATATTTCAACGTGAACTATGCCTTCTAGGGAGTCCAGACGACCGACATGAACATCGGGGTGGATTTACTAAAAAATTAACCCCCGTAATTTCCCCCAGTGCCGAAACTTGCCATAATTAAGATCCACCAAAAAATTCACAAAAGTTTACTTTTTCAGAAGATCCATGGCAGACCAACTCATTCGGGGTACAGCGGCAGATAATGGCATTCGTGTTGTCGGTGTGATCACCACTAAACTCACAGAAGAAGCACGTCAACGTCACAAACTTTCCTATGTGGCGACCGCTGCCCTGGGTCGAGCAATGGCATCTGCCCTGTTGATTTCCTCCAGCATGAAAAAGCAGGATGCTCGTTTTAACCTGCGCATTAAAGGAGATGGTCCCCTCGGTGGACTTCTGGCGGATGCGGGACCGGATGGCACGGTGCGCGGTTATGTGCAGAATCCTAGTGTCGAACTGCCCCCCAATGCCAGAGGCAAGTTAGATGTGGGTGGGGCTGTGGGGAAAGGTTTTCTCTATGCCATCAAGGACTTTGG
>JBIKYI010000251.1:0-5078 GCA_044355355.1 Limnothrix sp.
GCTGGGGAGGATTTAAGCATCGAGGCGGGTGTGTTTCTCCTTCAGCGGAATCAGCCTGAGGAGCTGGAAAATATTCGGCAGGCGGCGGATCAATTGCGGCGATCGCTCTGTGGGGAGACGGTGACCTATGTGGTGAATCGCAACCTGAACTTTACGAATATTTGTGAGCAACATTGTCATTTCTGCGCCTTTCGACGGGATGCGGGGGCTGAAGGGGCATTTTGGCTTGATAACGCCCAATTACAGGAAAAAGCAGCGGATGCCTTCAGTCGGGGTGCAACGGAACTCTGTATGCAGGGGGGTTTAAATCCCCTGGCAAAACTCAATGGGCGATCGCTGGACTACTACCTCGATTTGGTGCGATCGCTAAAAACCGCCTTTCCTAGTCTCCATCTCCATGCCTTTTCCCCCCAGGAAATTGAATTTATCGCCCGTCAAGATGGCTTAAGCTTTGCCGATGTGATTTTGGCTTTGCAAGAGGCTGGGGTGAATTCCCTACCGGGAACGGCGGCGGAGGTATTAGACGATGACATTCGTCGCCAAATTTGCCCAGAAAAATTAGATACAGCGACCTGGCTAGAAATTGTCGGTACAGCGCACCGTTTAGGCATGATGACCACCAGCACCATGCTCTGCGGTCACATCGAATCGCCCCAGCAACAGATTGAGCATCTGGCACAATTGCGATCGCTCCAACAACGCAACATTCAGCAACATTATCCGGCTCGGATCAGTGAATTTATTTTGCTGCCCTTTGTCGGTCAGGAGGCTCCGGCGGTATTACGTAAAAAAGTGGGGCGGGATCAGCCCGATCTCGCAAAAACCCTGCATTTAACGGCGGTGTCTCGCCTGTTCCTGGGCAAATGGATTCCGAACCATCAACCCAGTTGGGTGAAATTAGGTCTGGCTGGGGCAACGGAGGCACTTGTTTAACGGTGGAGCAACTGCGGGAGGCGATCGCCACCACAGATCGTCCCGCAGCCGAACGATCTACCCTGTACGAAAAGCTTAATCAACCAGTCGATGCCTTACCCCTTATGATTATTTAAGGTGGTAATTCCCACGCTTTTCCATAAAACTAGTTAGTAACCTGTTAAAACATTTTTTATTCCTAGGAGAACCGAAAATGGATTTGGTTGCCCTCCAAAGTCTGTTAGATAACACTTCATTTTTAATTTTATTTCTGACCATGCTCGTCTATTGGATTGGTGCTGCCTTTCCAAACGTGGCATTTTTACCCAGTCTTGGGACTCTCGGCGTGGCGATCGCCAACCTCTGCATGGCAACCCTCCTCGGCGCACGCTGGATTGAAGCCGGGTACTTTCCCCTCAGCAACCTCTACGAATCCCTCTTCTTCCTCGCCTGGGGTGTCACCACCATGCACCTCATCACCGAATGGATGAGCCGTAGCCGTTGGGTCGGAACCATCACCACCCCGATCGCCATGGGTATCACCGCTTTTGCCGCCCTATCCCTCCCCGCAGAAATGCAAAACTCTGCCCCCCTTGTGCCCGCCCTGAAATCCAACTGGCTCATGATGCATGTCAGCGTTATGATGATCAGCTATTCCGCCCTACTCGTGGGATCTCTATTGGCGATCGCCTTCCTGATCGTCACCAAAGGACAAACCATCGAACTACGGGGCAGTTCCGTCGGTAACGGCTCCTACCGCCTCCGCCAGAACCAAGAACAGACTAGTGATAAATTCACAACCCCTGTTGCCGTAGCAGCAGAACATAGCACCTCAAATGGAAACGCAGCAGTCCTAACCCAACCCAACCTGCAAACCATCACCACAACCCACAGCCTCAATCCTCAAATCCTAAGCCTTGCCGACACCCTAGATAACATTAGCTATCGCATCATCGGTTTAGGCTTCCCCCTCCTCACCATCGGCATTATTTCCGGAGGAGTATGGGCAAATGAAGCATGGGGTTCATATTGGAGCTGGGATCCCAAAGAAACATGGGCACTCATTACCTGGCTTGTCTTTGCCGCCTACCTCCATGCACGTATAACCCGTGGCTGGCAAGGTAGACAACCCGCTCTTCTCGCCGCCGCAGGCTTTGTGGTGGTATGGATCTGCTATCTTGGCGTGAACATCTTAGGCAAAGGATTACATTCCTACGGTTGGTTTTTCTAGAAACACCGCAATTTTAGGAAAAAAAGCCATTCCGACTTGGAAATCCCGACTAAAATGTTTCAAGGGGTACATCATCCACCATTTAAGAAAGCTCTTTATCTTTAATTACCTAGTATTCGACATTGTGGGGAAATGACCGTGAGCAAAAACTTTCAACCACTGAGCAGCGGCGAGGTTCTGTCAGTCAACAGTGACTCTCAATTTGTCATTGGGCACAGCACCTTTCGGGTCAGTGAATTTACTGCCGCCTTAAAACAGCTCATGCTCGACAACGGCACTGGTGGCTTAACCCCCGAAAAAATTGACTGGCTTACGACTGAGGGCATCGAATGTGATGTACTCCGCTTTGGTTCAGAAGGCTGGGTAAAGGGTAAAGTGCGGCTCCATTTAGAATTTGCAGAAGATGAAGATGGGGAGGCAAGTCCTGACCCAAAGACTGAGGCAGCTATCGAGTTCGTTGCTCCGGTAGCTGCCACCGCTGTAGTTGGTACTGTTGTTGCTGAAGTTGCGGCAGAAGTGACTCCTGAAACAGTTACAACCGATGAACTTAGCTTTGATTTAGACTCTGGACTAAGCGACGCGGCTGAAACAGCAGTTGCGGAAGAAACGCCGCCTAGTAATGATCTAGACTTCTTCAGTAAGGAAACTTTCGTACAAAAGGAAGATGAAAGTTTTGATGACCTATTCTCTAGTTCAGATGTCACAGAGGAAGATACCCCAGAAACAATTACAAATGATACCGATAACAGTTTTGATGGATTCTTTGATGAAAAGGTATCTACCACTGATGAAACGCTAGTTGATAGCGGACTAGGTGATGATTTTGACGCACTGACAACTGAATCGGCGATGGATTCACCAGATGCGGACGACACTAGTGATTCTATTGACGATTTGTTTGGCGATGATGATCTGTTTGGTGAGTCTGGTGCTGAGACAGAAGCTGTTGTAGAAGAGGAAATTGTCGATGAGGCAGGAGATGACTTCTCTGGTGATTCGTTTGATTTCGATATGGAAGATGATGCTTCCCTGGAGGCGATCGCCCCAGAAGAGGATGCAGATGACCTAGAAGATATGCTCGACTTCGGTGATGAAGCCGCAACTGACGATGATGATCTGTTTGCTGAACTGGACGCAACACCAGAGGCAGCCGCAGAGGAGACAGCAGCAGAAAATAGCGATCTGGACGGTCTAGATGATTTCTTCGGTGAAGAATTATCCTCAGAAACAGAGGCAAGTCTAGGGGAATTAGATGAACTCGATGACTTTGATGGATTACTTGACGAAGAAACCCCAGAGGCTACAGCAGATAATGACGACCTTGGTCTCGACGATCTATTTGACGGAGAGGAAGCAGAGGATGAGAGTGTTCTCGATGATCCTTTCGGGGAAGCAGAAAATGCCGCAAGTTCAGCAACAGAAAGCATCGACGACGATGATTTTTCCTTTGACCTGGAAGATAATGCTGCCGATGAGCTAGCCTTCGATGACTTAGAGACAGCAGATGGCGCGAGCGACTTAGAGTTTTCGAATCCCTTTGCAGATGATGAAGATACGGAATTTTCACTGGGTGATAGCCTGGATGATCCGTTTGGGGAGAATGATTCTGAATCTAGTGATGGCTTCAGTTTTGATGATACTGCCGCAGCCATGACGGATGAGTCATCAGCGGAATTGGTAGGGGAAGAACTCGGTGACGATCTTGATGATGATCTACTCGAAGCGGATCTCCCGCCAGAGATTGATTTTGGCTCAACTGAAGACTTAGGAGAATTTATTAATGTCTCTGTACTCAGGAAAAAAGCAGCGGCTACCCCGCCTAAACCGATGGATATCGATGATGAGCTAGGCTCTCCTTTTGACATGGGTGATGATTCTCTGCTGGACTCCCAGGATGACGATATTAGCCTTGGGGAGTTGTTTGCGAATGATGATGATGATGAATTTAATTTTGATGAGTTAGATTCAGATCCCCTTGATGCGGTGACGGGGGATGAGGATGAGGTCTCTGCTGATATCTGGGATCTGGAGTAATGCCTAGGGGAATTTTTGGGTAATTCTTTGAATTGGTCTACGCTCCATGCCGCTGTTCATCAATGTTTCAAGCAAGATCTAGTCTTGCCAATCTTGCCTGTCCGGCGACGGCTGTTAATTGCTGTTTCTGGGGGGCAAGATTCTTTGTGTTTGGGGCAAATTTTGTTGGATTTGGCGACTCGATGGGATTGGGATTTGGCGATCGCCCATTGTGATCACGGCTGGTCAATGGATGGGGGAATCGCTGACCATGTAGCCCAGGTTGCGGCGAGGTGGCAATTGCCGTTTTATCTCCGTCAAGCAGCGCAACCAATCCAGGAAACCGAAGCCGCTGCCCGTCACTGGCGCTACCAACAGCTCACGGAGTTGGCGATCGCCGAGCAATTTGACCACATCGTCACAGGACATACCCTCAGCGATCGTGCCGAAACCCTACTCTATAACCTTAGCCGAGGTGCTGGTATGGCAGGGATTGCCGCCCTCACTTGGCAAAGGCAGCTTACCCCAGAGCTTTCTCTGATTCGACCATTACTCGGCGTAACCCGCGCAGAAACCGCCGCCTTTTGCGCCGAAGTTCAGCTACCCATCTACTTAGACCCCTATAACCAAAACCTCAAATTTGCCCGTAATCGTCTGCGCCAGCAAATTATGCCCCAACTGCAAACCATTAATCCCCAAGCAGAGAAACACCTCGCCCAGACCAGCGAGATTCTCCACCAGGAAAACGAATACCTAGAGGCGATCGCCACACAACATCTACAAACCACCCTCAACTACCAACAACACCTCCATCGCCCAGCATTACAGAAGCTACATCCCGCCCTCCAACGCCGCGTGAGCAAACAATACCTCCAACAATTACTCCCCACAATGCCCACCTTTAACCACATCGAAGCCCTGA
>JBIKYI010000252.1:0-5064 GCA_044355355.1 Limnothrix sp.
CTGAGTGCCATTTCGGCGATCGCCTCGGCATGGTCACGGCGGGGCAGGGGTAATCCGGCAGCAACCATATAGGCATCGCCAATGGTTTTAATTTTTTCTAGACCCAGACGTTCGGCGTAGTGATCGAAGGTGGAAAAGACGCGGTTCAAGAGACTGACCAGTTCGATCGCCCCTAGCTTGGCGGAGAGGGGGGTAAAGCCAACGATATCAGCAAAGAGAATGGTTACATCGTCAAAATGTTCGGCGATCGCATCCTGACTTTGCTTGAGTTGGGCGGCGATCGGTTCCGGCAGAATATTGAGCAAGAGACGTTCTGCTTTTTCCTGTTCTACGGCAAGTTGTTTTGCACCGACTTCAATCTGCTCCAACATACTGTTAATGCTATTGGAGAGGGCACTAATCTCATCATGCCCAGATTCCTTCACCCGTAACGCCAAATTATTTTGACTACCAATGGTTTCCACTTCGGCGCTGAGGGAGGTGACCCGCTTGAGTACAACCCGCTCTAGCAAAACCATGATCGCAATACCGAAGACAACACCGACCCCCGACAGGGAAACCACGAGATAAAACAAGCTCTTTTGCCCTTGCTTGTGGATATCCCTCGGAATCGCGACCTTGAGGAGAAGGGCAGGCTGATCATTCAGGTCACGAATTAAGCCGTAACCATGGATCGTATCGTTGTCTACGGGACGGATGGCAATCGGATTCTTTGGGTCACTTTTTAACTGTTCGACAATCTCGCTCAGTTCTGCGTCGGTAATGGTTGCTTTGAGGGGATAAAAAACAAGATTCAATTTAGTCCGTTCGGATAATGCCGCAATGCGATCGCCATCGAGAAAACGACCTAATAAAAATGCCCCCCGACTAGGCCCTGTCCCCTCACTTGTAAGAATCGGTTGCGAAGCCAACAAAATTGCCTGATCCTCGAGCATTAAGATCCCTGTCGTCTCACTTTCCTCATCTGCATGGGTAACGAGGGGATTACCCGGCTTGAACTGTGCCTTTAATTCTGCCGGGAGTGGCGTTTTCGTCTCCTTCTCCAGATCAAACCCCGTCCCAAAGACTAACTCCGATTTGGTATTCAACAGGGCGATCGCATTAATCTCCAAATCCGCCAGACCCTGATCAATCAAATTCGCCTGGGCATAGGCAGGATTTTTCGTTGCAATATAATCATAGGTCGCCGTCCAGGACGCATAATCCACCGCTGATACATTGAGTTGGGCAATCTCCTCATACAGAGCCTCCTTAACCCGTTGCACATTGCGCTCCGTGTCCTTATTCTCTAACTCCGCAAAACTCCCCCCCAAAATCGCTGACAAACTACCATAAAGTACACCGACTAAACTCACGAGGAGAGTACTAATCAATAACAGTGTTTTTTGACGAAGACGCATGACGGTAGATGACCAAGAATGATGACCAAGACGAGGGAAAAAAGAGGAATACGCTGTCAATAATAATGACGATCAAACAAGAACAATCCCTATGCTAACTGTACCCTCCATTTCTAAATATGAAAGCGACTTAGGTGTAATTTGTCATGAAAATATGGCAGCTTTAGTGATATCTGCGCAAAATGTCTGCACAATGAAACACATTGGATGTTGTGAGGGAAAGGACTGTGAGCACATCTGGAAGACCTGAATCGAAAGCCCATGTGAGGATTTTGCAACAATCTTGGCAACAGGGCAAAATTATTGGTGAAGTCTATGCGGGATCCTATCAATGGGATTTTCAATGGTATTTCCAGCAGGGTAAATTGCGGGTGCATCCATCCCTCGGTCGGGCGTTAATTTATGAGCCTTTAGGTCGTTTTTTGGAACAGAGTGATTATCGTCTAGAGCCGGGTGGGGACTATTATTTTTTGCTACGTGCTCGTCTATAACTTTTTTGGCGGCTTAATTGGTGAACCAGGGGCGATCGCCCAAAGGTCTTAACAATCGCTGTATCCGTCAATCTAGTCAAAGTCTGACTCCAGGGTGTTGGTTGCTGTCCAAACGGAACTTGCGACCGTAAAATAGAAGGAGTTCGTTGGATACAAACGATTTTGTTTTTTCAAAAAATAGCAATATATCTTACGGAAGATTATCGATAATCTGGATTCTCAGGGGATTTTGTGTCTTCAAAATGTAGCTGTGTATTGTGCCAAAAACGGCAAGGAACATCCCGATGCAGAAGGTTTTATTTTTGTTTGGAGAACTCAATGATGATGATATTGATTGGTTGATTACGGTGGGTCAGATTGAGAAGGTTCC
Organism: Limnothrix sp.; assembly: GCA_044355355.1. Lineage (GTDB taxonomy): Bacteria > Cyanobacteriota > Cyanobacteriia > Cyanobacteriales > MRBY01 > MRBY01. The sequence continues at coordinate 2,262 of JBIKYI010000252.1, forward strand.
CCCAAAAACCAATTTAATTAGGGAGAATGCTCCCCTTGAGAATTTGTATTTGCTGTTGGAGGGTTCGGTGTCGGTGTCGATTACTGTGGTTGATCATCTGCGGGAAATTGCGGTGCTCAGCAGTGGTGAGATTTTTGGGGAGTTATCTTTTATGGATAATCGGCTGCCGACGGCGAGTGTCAACACGATTGAGGATTGTTTGGTGGTGGCGATTCCGCGTCAAAAGATTTTGGATCGCTTGCAGCAGAATGTGGGTTTTGCGGCTCGGTTTAATCGGGCGATCGCCACGTTTCTTGCCCATCGTTTACGGAATACAGTGCGTTCTCTGGGTCAGGATAAAGATTTTGTCTTTAACCAGAGTGTGGTGGGCGAGGATACACCAGATAGCATGATTGAGAATTTTGAATTGGCAACCACCCGTTTTGATTGGATTTTACGGCGTGTGAAATCCCATACAGCGGCGGAGTTTCTTGTTTAGGGAATGGGTTATTGGTACGCGGGTGCATGGTGTGTCGGGGATCAAATTTCTTTGTCGGTGACGGAGCCGGGTTTTTTATTTGGGGCAACGGTTTTTACAACTTTGCGGGTGGTCAATCATCGGCTTGATCATCCTGATTCCCATTGGCGGCAACATGGCGATCGCCTCCGTCACACCATTACGGCGCTAGGTTGGACAGAACCGAATTGGCTCAGGGTAGCCGCCGGGGCAGCGAGGGTGGCAATGGACTATCCCGTAGTGCGCATTACCCTATTTAGGGACGGTCGGGAGTTAATTCTAGGTCGTCCCTTACCCGAAAATTTGGCGCAGAAACAACAGCAGGGGGTAGTGGCTTGGGTGGCGGCTGATCCTCTGTTCCAAAGACCCATGGCGGATTTGAAAACGGGCAATTATCTAGGGGCATGGCAGGCATTGCAACGGGCGATCGCCCAGGGAGCCGGGGAGGCTATTTTGATCAATACCCAGGGGGATTGGTTAGAAACGACAACGGGTAATCTGTGGGGCTTTGCGGCGGGCAGATGGTACACTCCCCCCATTGGCGGCATCCTGCCCGGTGTGATGCGTTCTCATCTCTTGGGGTTGTTGCAGCAATGTGGCGAAACGGTATGGGAAAAGCCCTGGCAGGGTGAGTTGTTACAAAACTTCGAGGCGATCGCCTACAGTAATAGCGTTGTGGGCGTGATTCCCTTGACCAAAATTTTGGGAACCCATGATATTTATTGCGGCAAAGCGGATCATCCCGAAATTCGGCGACTCCAAAAATTGAGCGGCATACTAGACTTCGTGACCCATTAAGTAATCTATGAGGAGCTAGGGGACAAATCCAGATCGAAAAACAACGACAAAAACCTTAAAATACTTAAAATAAAGTAACAACCTGTAATATATCTGCCATCAATTTTCATAATTGAGATCATTTGTGGCCTTCAATCCCTAAGACTTACCCTATGAATCATCATCCTCTTCTCCAGAAATGGCTCAGTGGTCTCTTTGCCACTTGTCTCGCACTTATGACCTGGGCGATCGCCGCGCCAGCCTTTGCCGTTAATAATCCAGAATTATTACCCGACTACGAAACCCCCATCGTCGATTTAGCGAATTTTTTACCCCAACTCCAGGAAGAGAACCTCATCGAGGATCTGAACCAATTCGAAGCCGATACAGGCTGGAAAGTACGAGTTTTGACGCAGATTGAACGGTCACCCGGTCGTGCGGTCAAGGAATACTGGGGATTAGATGAAAAAAGTGTGTTACTAGTTGCGGATGGACGTGGTGGTAATTTGCTAGCGTTCAGTATCGGTGATGATGTTTATGAGTTGATGCCCCGTAGCTTTTGGATTGAGTTACAAACCCGTTTTGGTAATCTCTATTATGTCCGTGACCATGGCGAAAATAATGCGATCGTCGATGCCCTCGATGCTGCCAAATCCTGCCTCGTGAAAGAAGGTGGTTGTCTCGTTGTCCCAGGCTTACCCAGAGAGCAATGGCTACTCACGCTCATTAGCTCCGTCCTCGGCGGCATCATCTGTGGCTTTGCAGGGATTCCCCGTAAGGAAGGTCAAGTATTTGCTTGGCAATGGGCATTAATTATGTCGCCACTGTGGGGTATTCTCTTCCTCGCCTTTGGTGTTGGTCCCGTCGTCACCCGAACAACTGATTGGTTGCCCCTATTCCGTAATGTCATGGGCTTTTTGATGGGCGGCATCGTTGCTTTCCTTGCTCCTATGTTTACTCCCTCAAATGTGTCTGAATCTGAATCGTAAATACAGCCACAGCTCTAACAACATCATTAAAATTTAAAAATCAATAAAAACTTTATTTCTATAGCCAAGGGCGGTGTGTATATCACATCGTCTTTTTTTGATTTACACGATATGATTGGCGATCGCCCGGAACCGATGCAACATGAGACTTAAACTCCATAATAACTTCCTCAAAGTCTAGCGCAGACTAGTCAGTTTGCCGTTGGATATCTTAGTGTTTGTTTTTTAGTCGTATGATGAGGGCGATCGGCTTAGCTAGAGATTAGTTTGCGATGACAAATTTTATGCAGAGACACTTAAATTCCTGAGAGCAACTACGCCATCTTGTCGAAAATAAATTTTCAGACAAAATAATCAAACCACATACAAAAAAGCACTGCAACTATGCCATACAACAAAGGCGACGAGTATGAAGAAAAATTTTTGACATCGCCAATTCAAATTTGAAGTGCAACACCTAGGGTCTTTCTGAAGAGGGACTCATAAGGATATTCTGATGTTAAGTAAAACAATAAGAAATCCCTATGAGTTACACCCATTT
>JBIKYI010000006.1:0-16528 GCA_044355355.1 Limnothrix sp.
CGATGGAGAACATAAGAGTGGAAACGCGATACAGTGCTGCCGATATCGAAGCAAAATGGCAACAAACATGGCTAGAACTCGGACTTGATCAGACCCCCGCAAAAAGTGACAAGCCGAAATTCTATGCCCTATCGATGTTTCCCTATCCCTCCGGTAAGCTGCATATGGGTCATGTCCGTAACTATGTGATTACCGATGTGATCGCCCGGTATAAGCGGATGAAAGGTTTCCGGGTATTGCATCCGATGGGTTGGGATGCCTTTGGTTTGCCCGCTGAGAATGCCGCTATTGATCGAGGAATTCCGCCGGCGAAATGGACGTACCAAAATATTGCCCAGATGCGTGACCAGCTTAAGCAGTTGGGTTTATCGATTGATTGGGATCGCGAGGTTGCAACCTGTTCGCCCGATTATTACAAGTGGACGCAATGGCTCTTTTTACAGTTTTACCAAGCGGGTTTGGCGTACCAGAAAGAAGCCGCTGTGAACTGGGATCCCATTGATCAAACGGTTTTGGCGAATGAACAGGTGGATGCGGAAGGGCGGTCTTGGCGATCGGGGGCGATCGTTGAAAAAAAATTGCTCCGCCAGTGGTTTTTGAAGATCACCGATTACGCTGAAGAGTTATTAAAAGATCTCGATCAACTCGGTGGTTGGCCAGACCGGGTAAAAACGATGCAACAAAACTGGATCGGTAAATCCTCCGGTGCATATCTCGAATTTCCCATTGTTGGTAGTGATGAAAAAATTGGCGTTTTTACCACTCGTCCTGATACGGTTTTTGGGGTAACTTATGTTGTCCTCGCGCCGGAACATCCCCTCGTACAACAGGTCACTACACCAGAACAAAAAGCCACGGTGGAAGCCTTTATCACCGAGGTTAGTAAGGAAAGTGAACAGGATCGCACCGCTGACGATAAGCCGAAAAAAGGTGTGGCAACGGGTGGCAAAGTTGTGAATCCGTTCACTGGGGAAGAAGTTCCCATTCTGATCGCCAACTACGTTCTCTATGAATATGGAACAGGTGCGGTGATGGGTGTACCTGCCCATGATGTGCGCGATTTTAAATTTGCCAAGGAAAATAATTTGCCGATTAAAACGGTGATTATTCCTGAAGGGGGAGATGCTGCGGCGGAGTTAACCGAGGCTTATACCGATGCGGGAATCATGGTTAATAGTGGCGATTTTGATGGCATGGTTTCCACCGAGGGTAAACAGGCGATCATCAAATTTGCTGAAGAAAAAGGTTACGGCAAGGAGCGAATTCAGTATCGTTTGCGGGATTGGTTAATTTCGCGGCAACGGTATTGGGGTTGTCCAATTCCGATGATCTATTGTGATGATTGCGGGGTTGTGCCTGTTCCAGAAAGCGATTTACCTGTGATTTTGCCGGAGGAAGTCGAATTTTCGGCGCGGGGTGGTTCGCCCTTGGCGCAGATGGAGGATTGGCAAGCGGTTGATTGTCCCTGTTGTGGTAAGCCTGCTCGTCGTGAAACCGATACGATGGATACGTTTATTGATTCGTCGTGGTATTTTCTTCGTTATACCGATGCCAAAAATGATGCGCAACCGTTCAATCTTGATGATGTAAATGATTGGATGTCGGTGGATCAATATGTCGGCGGTATTGAACATGCGATTTTGCATTTGCTCTATTCGCGGTTCTTTACTAAAGTGGTGCGCGATCGCCAATTAGTCTCCGTCGATGAACCTTTTAAACGGTTATTAACCCAGGGGATGGTACAGGCTTTAACCTACAAAAATCCGCGTACTAATAAGTACATTCCGTCTGATCAAATTGATGTGAATGACCCCAAAGATCCGGAGACGGGCGAACCTTTATCGGGCTTCTACGAGAAGATGTCAAAGTCGAAATATAACGGTGTTGACCCTGAATTAGTACTGAATAAATATGGTGCAGATACGGCGCGAATGTTCATTCTTTTCAAAGCTCCCCCTGAAAAAGATTTGGAATGGGATGATGCCGATGTGGAAGGTCAATTCCGCTTTTTAAATCGTATTTGGAATCTGGTGAGCAGTTATCAGTTATCAGACATCAGACATCAGTCATCAGGGGAGTTTTCTAAGGAGGAAAAAGACCTTAGACGGGCGATTCATATTGCCATTAAAGAGATTCAGGAAGACCTTGAAGGGGATTATCAATTTAATACGGCGATCGCCGAGTTGATGAAGCTCAATAATGCGATTAAAGAGGCGAAATGTGTGGATTCTCCAGTATATGCGGAAGGGATTAAAACGCTGATTTTATTGTTAGCGCCTTTTGCCCCCCATGTGGCTGATGAATTGTGGTCAAACTTGGGACATACTGAGTCGATTCATACCGTTGCTTTTCCGACTTTTGATGAATCGGCGTTAACTGTTGATGAGATTACTTTGGTGATTCAAATTCTGGGTAAAACTCGCGGTACAATTCAAGTTCCAGCGGGTTCTTCTAAGGAAGATTTGGAAAAATTTGCCCTTGCATCTGAGGCGGCACAACGCTATCTCGATGGCGCAGATATTAAGAAAGTGATTGTTGTTCCCAATAAACTGGTGAATTTCGTGATTGCCAAATAATTACTCAAGAAAATTCCGTGGGGGCTTAGTTACTAAATGTTAGGTTTCTAATTTAGGTTTCTAAGTCCCTTTTTTAGGGATTTTAGGTATTATATTTCAGACTTAAAAATTAATATCTTGAACTTAAGATGAGAGACAATCAATTAAATAAATAATTAGCAAAAATAAATTCAAATAAATCTAATGAGCTTAGGATCTTTAAAGGGTAAAACAATTTTAATTACCCGCGCAGCGGGTCAATCGGGGGAATTTACAAAGTTATTACAGGAAACGGGGGCAAATCTCTTGGAAATGCCTGCTTTAGAAATTCGTGAACCCTCCACTTGGGATCCCCTCGATCAGGCGATCGCCACCCTGGATACTTTTAATTGGTTGATTTTAACCTCTGCAAATGGCGTAGAATATTTTTTTCAACGGCTACAAACCCTTGGCAAAGATACAGAGATTTTGGGCAAACTTAAAATCGCAGTTGTGGGCAAAAAAACCGAAAAGTTCCTCAAAAATTATGGTTTAAATGCCGATTTTATTCCGCCTAATTTTGTCGCTGATTCCCTCGTTGAACAATTTCCAGAAGCCCTCAAAGATCAAAAAATTCTGTTCCCTCGTGTGGAAACTGGTGGACGTGAATTATTAGTAACTGAATTAAATTCCCAAGGGGCAAATGTAGTGGAAGTGCCTGCCTATGAATCGGGCTGCCCCCAGGCGATCGCCCCAGAAATTTGGCAAGCTATCCAAACTCAAAGCATCGATATTGTGACTTTTGCTAGTTCTAAAACCGTGCGTAATTTTTGGCATTTAATCCAAAATCAAGGCGGCAATTTAGAGTTATTAAAACCGCTTAAAATTGCTTCGATTGGTCCCCAAACCTCTGAAACCTGTCTCGAACTTTTCCAGCGTGTTGATATTGAGGCGGAAATGTTTACCCTCGAAGGTTTACGGGATGCTCTGGTGAAACAATTGAGTTAATTCACTCTATGGTCAAATTGGCGATGTTGATGATTTTCATGAAAAAAGAGGATCAATAAATATTGATCCTCGATAAAAAGTATGTAGTTTAGTCTGTCGTTTTACTAAATAAGAATTTAGTCAACCATTAGGGAGCTAAAGCATTCCCACGGAGAAGGCTACCGATGGTTTTCGCGGTAATCTTCATCTGTTTGAGGGGATTCGCAGGAACAACGGTTTTGTAGAGGTAACTATCAAAGGTGAGTTCCTGGACATCAATGTCTGCACACATTTCGACGAACGCTTCACGGGTTGCATCGGAACGGTAGAATACCCGTTGGAGAATGTCGAGTACGAGGTAGGTGATACCGTACTGCTTGTCCCAACGCTTGAGGTATTCCTTCAAGTCAGCTTCGGTGGGAACTCTCTGACCGTTGTTGGAGGCTTCGACAATTACCTCTGCACACATCCGGGCGGATTTGGCTGCGAAGTAAATGCCTTCACCGGAGGATTTGGTCACTGTACCGGCGGCATCACCAACGAGGGCAACACGACCGACGACGCGGCGGGGTCTGGGATGCTCTGGGATGGGGTGCGCTTCGACTTTGATGATTTCACCACCTTCGAGGCGCTTGGCTGCACGGGTGCGAATGCCTGCTTGGAGGGCTTTAATTTTGGCTTGGTTGACCTTCATGGTTCCCGTACCGACGGCAACGTGGTCGAATTTGGGGAATACCCAAGCGTAGAAGTCGGGGGAGACATCATCACCGACGTACATTTCGGCGAGGTCTTCGTAGTACGCCATTTTGTCTTCGGGGAGACGGATCCGCTCTTGGAAGGCGATCGCATAGTTGTAGTCCCCGGCATCAATTGCCTTGGCGACGCGGGAGTTTGCCCCATCTGCACCGATAACGAGATCCACCTTGAGGATCTTCATTTCGCCCTGGATCTGACCGTTGGAGTGGTCAGAGTAGTGGAGAACGTAGGGATCGGTATTGTTGGTAGGAATGTCGAGTTTGAACACAGTGCCGTTAATGAGGTTTGCACCACATTTCGCTGCCCGTTCCCGCAGGAAGCTATCCATGACTTCCCGGCGACACATACCAATGTATTCGTCATTCTTGAGGGTTTGACCGATGTTGACCTCAATGTTGGATGGGGAAATCATCTTCATCTTACGAACGCGACGATCAATGATTTCGGGGGGCAAATCAAATTCTGCCACCATGCAGAGGGGGATCGCGCCACCGCAAGGTTTAGCATTATCCAGTTTGCGCTCGAAAATGTAGGTTTCGATTCCCGCTTTAGCTAAAATTTCAGCGGCGGAAGAACCGGCAGGGCCTCCTCCGACGACAGCAACCCGTAGTACCAAGGCTTTTCTCCTCGTCTCAAAAACTATATGTGGGGAATGTTATCACGGACTCTATAGTCGATGCCGTCGAGGGCAACGGATTCAGAAAATCTTGCAATAGACCTTAACAACTCTGTAACGAAAGTTAATATTGATCGAAGTGCACTCTATGACCTTGCTTGGCGATCGCCAATGTTGTGGTTACATTCACCTCTGATGGCTAGTGGGACAGCAAAATAAAGCTATGCAAAATTCTGCGACTGACCAACTTGATGATTGTGTTTACTATCGTGGGGAAGAGTATGGTGAATTGCCACAAATTTCTCGACTGATGGAGACGGTGTTTGATGAGTTCATTGCACCGGGCTATGATCCCCATGGCACAAGGGAATTTTTGGGCTATATCCATCCGGCGGCGATCGCCTATCGCATTAAGCGCAATCATTTTTTACGGGTGGCAACGGTAGAAGAAACGGTCAATGAACGGACGACGACCAAAATTGTTGGGGTGATCGAAGTACGTAACCATTGCCATATTTCCTTGCTATTTGTGGCAGGTCAATTTCAGCGGCGGGGTATTGCTAGTGAGTTAGTTCGCCAGGCGATCGCCCTGTGCCAGACCCATAACCCGACCCTACAACATGTCACCGTCCATGCCGATCCGAGGGCAGTACCCGCCTATGAAGCCATGGGTTTCTACGCGACGGGAACAGCCCGCATCGAAAATGGCATTCACTACATACCGATGGTTTATTCCCTGGAAGGGGATGGGGAGATGGGGAGATAGAGAGGAGATAGAGAAGAGAAATCAACAGAAGCTTTTATGGGTTGGGCTAGACAAAACAATAATTGCTGGATCTCCCTTCCCCTTGTCTCCTCCCTCACCCGCTCTCCTCGTCTCTCTAAGCCGCCGCCTGAAAACGGTTAACCCCTGCCACCAAGCGATAATAATCCCGTAATTGCTGGGTTGCCGCTGCCCAACCCCATTTCTCCGCCTCAAGACGAGCATTCACCCGCATTGCTTCCCTTGCCTCTGGATTTGCGAAAAGTTTAATGGTTGCCTGCACCGCGCCATCGGCATCCTGGGGATCAAACATATAGCCATTTTCCCCATCGGTGACGATATCGGGAATCCCGCCGGAATTCGCTGCCACCACCGGACAACCCGCTGCCATCGCTTCGAGTAGCACTAAGCCCAGGGTTTCGGTGCGGGAAGGAAAAACAAAGGCATCGGCAGAGGCAAAGGCAGAAGCCAACTCCAAGCCCTGTAAGTAGCCAACAAAATTAGTATTTGTCCCAGCAAAATGTGCTTCTAATTCCGCTCGGTAAGGCCCATCGCCGACAATGGCTAATCGCGATCCGGGGATAGCTTCGAGAACGGGTTTAATTTGGTCGATCTGTTTTTCTGCTGATACTCGCCCGACATATAACAATAGGGGGGCTTCTGGGTGACCCTGGGACAGGCGATCGCGCATTTTTTCAGAGCGCAAACTCGGCTGAAACATTTCCGTATCGACACCCCGTTGCCAGAGGTCTAAATTTTTAATGCCATGTACCCGCAACTCCTCCACCATCGCTGTCGAAGTGCAGAGGTTCAATTCAGCCTGGTTATGGGCGGTCTTGAGGAGTTCCCAGAGTAAGCCCTCTAACGCCCCAAGACCATAATGTTGAAGATATTGCGGTAAATGGGTGTGATAGGAGGCCATGAGGGGAATATTCATGGTTTTAGCGAAGAAAATGCCCCCTAAGCCCAAAATTGCCGGATTGACCACATGGATCAGATCCGGTTGAAAATCTTCGATCGCCTTACCCACTGCGGGGCCAGGAAATGCCATTTTGAGTTCGGGATACCAAGGGAGGGGACTGCCCTTCACGCCGTAAACCGTTGCCCCTTTATGTTCCCGGAGACCACCATCGGGACAAAAGACCATCACTTTGTCACCACTGCGTTGTAAATGATCGACGGTGTGGCGGAGTCGAGTCACAATGCCATCTACTTTTGGCAAGAATGTTTCGGTGAATAGGGCGATACGCATAGTTTTATTGCACTTTTATTGCTCTAGTTTCAGGGCACAAAAAACAGGTGTGACTGTAGGGTATCAGACAAGGTGACATTTCTTCACATATTCCCGACTCCATCCCTTGGTCGAGGTGTGGCAAGGGGCGATCGCCGAGCAGTCGGAAGAATTAACGTTTAAATTTCGTTTAAACTCCCCCTAAATTCTGCCTAAGTTAGCGTTGCAATATGGGGACATCAAAATTCGTTATTTGTTGAGGCGATAAAGATCAAAGCAAAATCCCATATTCTGAGGAGCAAGATGGTTGTGGTTTCTCATCGTGCCACGGTGCATCGTACTTGACTTTGGTGCAACATTTGGAGATTTTAATTTGGAGATTTATGGTTCAACCCTTGAAACAGTCGGCGCAACGGATGCAAAACAACAATGATCGTCGTCCTGATTTAGAAACGCCTGGTAGTTGGATTTTTTCGCGGGATGTGTTGGCTTGGTTGGCGGATCGGAGTTTGGTGGATCAGTTGCCCTGGTTGTATCGCCTGTTTGCCCAGTACTGCCGGTTATTTTTTCGGCTGAGTCGTACTGACCGAATTCCTAATGGTAGTCAATTATTTCAAAGGCTGATTGCCGTGGCTCGTCGGTTGGGTTTGCCCCGGTCTGTGGCGTTGACGGTGTTGGATTATAAGGTGTATTTGAATTTGCAGGATCCACGTTTTTTTCAGGTGGTGAATGAATTGAGAAGTGACCAGGCGGATACCCAGGTGTTGCCAAAGCTTTTGCAGGCGGGGGATGCGTTGTTTGATGTGGGGGCAAACCATGGCAGTTTTTCGCTGGTGGCAGGGGAAATCCTCGGTACAACGGGGAAAATTTTTGCGGTGGAGGCTCAACCTTTTCTCGCGGGTTTGGTGGTGCAGTCTCTACAGGCGACGGTTCCCTGTGAGTTTCTGGTGCATTCTGGGGCGGTGGGCGATCGCCAAGGGGAGATAGAATTTCTGATTCCCTTGGATAGTTCGGGTTCAGCGGGACTATTTCCAGAACATTCGGCTACCCACAAATTTGAGACGATCAAGGTGCAATTACAGCGGTTTGATGATCTGCTCAATCCGGCGGATTACCGCCCAAATGGGGTGATGAAATTGGATATTGAGGGCAGTGAATACAATTTTTTCCAGGGGGCAAAGCAGACTATTCAAGCCCTAACACCGAAGATTATTTTAGAAATTAATCCTTCCACCCTTGCCGCATCGGGAGTTTCTGGGGCAGGCTTTAAGGCGTTACTGGCGGAGCTAGGCTATCACCATTATGCGGAGTTGTCTGACCTTGCCAAGGTAAAAGCTCTGGATCGCTTAGAAACGGAATCCCAACGGAATATTGTGGTTTTCCATAATGCACATGTGCTAAATCAAGCTTGAGGAGGGGCGATCGCCTGCTATGGTCATTCCAAATAAAAATTAGACAGTCATTGCCTCCCTTTCTAAGGGAGGTGCCGAAGGCGGAGGGATCAAAAATTCTCAAACTTAACCTAAACGACTATAACTTCTGCAACAAATTAGGCACATTCCTGGGGCATGGGTCTGGACAAACCGTAAAATAAGCCCCAGATCAGATCTAATTTAGATTCCGATTAGATTGAGATAGAGCAACGTACCGAATAAAAAGCCCCGTAAAACATCCAAATCAAACATCTATGACCGCAAGCACCCCCACGAAGGAGACGGATTTTCGTTCTCAATTGGTGAACCGGATTCTCGCCATTCGCCCCCTCGCCGACTTTGCCAAAAATCGTGCCCGTACCATGATGATTACCCGCGCCGAAAAATTAGGTGTGCCTTGGCGGGAAAATGTGGCGACCCTCCAACAACGGGATTGGCAGGAGGATTTGGCGGCAGTACAGAATCCTGATTTGCAGTACCCGAAGTATTACACCACCTCGTTCCATGCCTATGGGGAGGGGAATCTGGGTTGGGAGCCTGCCCTGGAAGTGGAGTCGGCATCGAAGGCTGTCCATTCAACGCTGTTTGGGGAACCGAATGTTGCTGGGGATGAGTTGTTACGGGAGAGTTACCACAAGATTCTCAAGCCAAATCTCGATCAAAATCTGGATCAACCTACAGCAAAGATTGTCGATATTGGCTGTGGGGCAGGTCTGAGTACAGAAGCGTTACAGGCACTTTTCCCAGCGGCACAGGTGACGGGGTTGGATTTATCGCCCTATTTTCTGGCGGTGGCAAGGTATCGCACGGCGCAAACGAATCCCCAATTGCAATGGCTCCACGCAGCAGGGGAGGCGACAACCTTACCGGATCAATCGGTGGATCTGGTGTCCTGTTCGTTGATTTTCCATGAGTTGCCCCAGAAGGCGGCGATCGCCATTTTTCGGGAAGCCAAACGGATTCTCAAGCCCGGTGGACATTTCGCGATGATGGACATGAAGCCCTATATTTTGACGCTCCTGAAAAGTACGGAGCCTTATCTCGATCAATATTTCAGCCTGGATGTGGGGGCAGAACTGCAAAAGGCTGGTTTTGCCGCGCCGTTTTTACAGGAAAATACCCTGCGCCATCGCACCATTATCGCTAAGGCTTTAGCTTAAAACGGTTTCATCATGCAAAAAAAACAGCGGGTGGTGATTCTTGGGGCAGGGATTGTCGGGGCGGCGATCGCCTACGAATTGAGCTTGATCCCCGATTTTGAAGTGACAATCCTGGATACGGGACTCCCTGGCACAGGTTCGACGGGGGCTGCTCTGGGCGTTTTGATGGGCATTATCAGCCACAAGACGAAGGGCAGGGCTTGGCAATTACGTCGCCGCAGCATGACCCGTTTTCCAGGATTGTTAGAGGAATTGGCGATCGCCGGGCATCCTGTCCCCCATAACCCGGCTGGCGTTCTCAAACTTTTTGATGGGACAACGGATCGCGCCAAACTAGAGGCACTGCAACAAAAACGCCGGGATGAGGGTTGGCAACTAGAGATTTGGGATCAGTCACAACTCCAGGCACAATGTCCCCAGATTCAGTCCGAAATCTGTCACGGTGCGGTCTATTCGCCCCAGGATTTTCAGGTGCAACCTGTTCCTTTGACCCAAGCATTATTAAGAGTTGCCGCAGATATTAATGCCAAAAGTCCGGTGCAATGTCATTTTGGTGTTTCTCCCCCAAAATTGGCGATCGCCGCGCAAAATGGCAAACAAAACTGTGTCACCGTCACGACTGATCAAGGCTCTTTCCCCTGCGATTGGCTGGTGGTGTCGGCGGGTTTGGGATCATTAGATATTACCAAATCTTTAACGGCAGATATACAGATGCAACCCGTTTTGGGTCAGGCTTGGCACGTCAAAATCCAAGACTCAGCAGGATCTATGCCCCGCAGTTTTGTACCTGTGGTGAGCTATAACGATATCCATGTTGTGCCCCTGGGTAATGGTGAATTTTGGGTGGGGGCAACGGTGGAATTCCCGGATGAAACGGGGACACTCATCGCCGACGAAACGTTAATGGAACGGGTCTGGCAACAGGCGATCGCCTTTTATCCAGAACTGGCAGAGGCAAAAATTCTGCGGCATTGGTCTGGCGATCGCCCCCGTCCTGTCAGTCAAGGCGCACCCATTCTGCAACCCCTCAAGGGTTACCCAAATATTTTGTTAGCGACGGGACATTACCGCAACGGTGTATTACTCGCCCCCGGTACTGCCCTACAAATCCGTGATTGGCTCGTTGACCCTGGCAGTATCCCCCGTTAACCAAGCCCTTGTGCCAAAAAATTGACAGGCATAACTTGCCACCTCAGCAGCAGAGGCTAGGGCATTTACAAAATCCTGCTCTAAAATATAGGCACAAAACGCCCCATGGAAAATATCACCAGCCCCTAAAGTATCAACCACCTTCACCTGAGGCACAGGAATTTCCCCTTGGTGATCGCCCTGCCACCAGAGAATCGGCGCTTGTCCTTGGGTAATGGCAATGTTTTTTACACCCAAATCCTGGAGATAAGCCACCACTGCCGAAGTTGTTATACAGTTTGGGGGATAAAAATTAGCGGAACAAATCACAAAATCGCTGTAAACCAGCACTTCTGAGAAGTTTTGCTTCCAACTGCCTCCATCTACTACCACGGGAATACCTCGTTTTTGAGCTTCCCTGGCGATCGCTGCCCCTAGCGTCATCAGATGTCCATCTACTAAAACAACATCAATATCATCCAGAAAACGCATCGAACATGACTGCTCCACACCAGAAAAACCCATGGTGTTGAGGGAGATCACAGACCGATCTCCCGTTGCTTTGGTAACAATAATTGAAGAAATAGGCGGATCTAGAGCACTCTCTGCTTGGGTATCTATCACTTCCACGCCATATTTCTTGATCTCACGACCCAGTAACTGACCTAAGGAGCCTATGCCTAAAGCACCCACCAACCGAGATTCACAGCCTTGGGCACGAAAGGCGATCGCCGCATTTGTTGCTGGTCCCCCCGCCGCAAAACAATATTGGGATGCTACCGCCTTTTCATTCGCTGCCGGCACATGGGCTGCCAAATAAATTAAATCCCCTGTAATCAAACCCACGAATAAACCCCGTTTATCCATTGCATTCTGTTCCCTCTATTCTCTAACTGGTTCCAGCATAAGCCCTAATGAATTGGCTCCTTATCCTTCCTTACCTTGAAATTTCTAGCCATTGTCTACTGATTTTTATTTATGGCGTACTCATAAAAGTATTCTGGTTTGATGGGATTCCTCTGGTGAGCAAACAACAAGATCGACAGTTAGGGATTATTTGTTTGGCAATGTTGATGGCGACGAGCCTTGATATTGCCGCTCATCTGTGGGCAGTGCCCTTGTCTGTTGCCATTGTGCTTAATTTTTTTATTCTGGCGATCGCCCTCTATTTAACGATGCAACTACTCCCTATGGTCTCCGCTGCATTTAACTTTGGTCAGCGCCAGTATTTCCGGCGATCGCAGCACAAACCATCGTCAGCAATCCCAGATCCCCAACGCATGCTATTGGCTTTACAGGATAGCGAAAATCGTTTGGGTTCCATCTTTCAAGCAGCAGCCATTGGTATTGCCATTATTAATCGAGAAGGCAGAGTCTTAGAGGCAAACCCCGCCTATGACCTAATGATGGGTCACAATCTACCGGGGACAACCCATAGGGAAAATTCATCCTTCATTGCGGCTCCCCTACCTGATGATCTCGTGAGTACAGAAACAGTGATTGAGGATTTATTCACGAAAAAATACGCCTCCTATTCCTACACCAAACGCTATATACGACCAGACCAGAGCAATCTTTGGGTCAATATTCAAATGACCTTGATGGAACCGGAAACCCCCGGCAGTGAACCCTATGCGATCGCCCTATTAGAGAACATTACCCAACATAAACAAACGGAACAAGCCCTCATCAAAACCCAAGAACAACTGAAAAATTTACTCCAAGCCAGAACCGATCAAATTTCCCAAATGAATGAAGAGCTATCCTGGCAATCCAGCCATGATGCTTTGACGGGCTTATTAAACCGTTATGCCTTTGAACGACAATTATCGACCACCTTGAGAACCCTCAGAAAAAATCCCAAAATTGCGGAACATACCCTTTGTTACCTCAACCTTGATCGGTTTAAGGCGATCAACGAATTGGGCGGTTCCTTGGCGGGGGATGAAATTTTACGTCAGGTGAGTCGCATTATTGAAAGTCGCTGTCGGCAAACGGATCTGATTGCCCGCTTAGGGGCAGATGAATTTGTTTTATTGTTACGTCAATGTCCCTTAGAACAGGCGATGAAGGTGGCACAGTCCATTGTGGAGCGGGTACAGAATAGTCGTTTTCAATGGGAAGACCGGGAATATAGTGTCAGTGCGTCCATTGGTCTTGTGCCTCTGAATCAGTCCGTGGGGGAACAGACCCAGGAATTGCTAATGGCGGCAGATGCGGCTTGTTTTGCGGCGAAAAAACAGGGGCGATCGCGGATTCGCATTTATGAGGCAACGGATCAGGAACTAATTAAATACCGCAGTGAGGCGCAATGGATTAGCAAGATCGAAAAATCCCTGGAGGAGAATAGTTTTGTGCTCTATGCCCAGCCCATTATCGAGATGCAGGGGGAGACAATGCCCATTAGACATTGGGAGGTGCTGATTCGCATGGCGGGGGAAAATGGGGAAATTATTAGTCCCGGTTCCTTTTTACCAGCGGCAGAACGTTATCACTTGGTGACGAAGATTGATTTTTGGGTGATTGAACGGATGCTGCAATATTTGACGCAACGCTGTGCCCAGGGAGCAAGGGAAGAGGTCTGGAGTATTAATTTGTCGGGGGCGAGTATTAATGATGAAGCGTTGTTGGGTTTTTTGCAGGAGCAGTTTGAGCGTTATCCTGTGCCGACAAATATGATTTGTTTTGAGGTGACAGAAACGGTGGCGATCGCCAACTTAAACCGGGCGAAGGAGGTGATCCATGGGATTCGGGCGATCGGTTGCCAAATTTCCCTGGATGATTTTGGGGCGGGGATGTCTTCCTTTAGTTATCTCAAATATTTGCCTGTGGACTATCTCAAAATCGATGGGAGTTTTGTTAAAGATATGGTGTCTGATCCCGTAGACTATGCGATGGTGGAGACCATTAACCGCATTGGTCATGTGATGGGCATCCAGACGGTGGCGGAATATGTGGGGGATCAGGAAATTGCTGAAGCGATCCGGCACATTGGTATTGATTATGGTCAAGGGTTTGGCTTGGCTAAACCTGCGCCCCTGCCGGCATTATGGACGGAGGAAGGTTAGACAATGACGGCAACGGGGATTTTATATTTGGTGGGCACACCCATCGGACATTTGGATGATATGACGTTTCGGGCGATCGCCACCCTCCAGGCAGTGGATCTCATCGCGGCGGAGGATACTCGCCACACGGGCAAACTACTCAAGCATTTTCAGATTACAACGCCACAAATTAGCTACCACGACCATAATCGTCTCCAGCGCCAGGGTCAGTTGGTGGAAAAATTGCAACAGGGTCAGGCGATCGCCCTGGTGAGTGATGCCGGGATGCCGGGGATTAGCGATCCCGGTTTTGAACTGGTCGCCAGTGCCATTGAGGCAGGGATCACCGTCGTCCCCATTCCAGGGGTGAGTGCCGGGATTACGGGGCTAGTGGCATCGGGTCTATCGCCGGAACGATTTGTCTTTGAGGGTTTTTTACCCACCAAGAAAAAAGCCCGTTACCAGCAATTAGAGCAACTCCAAACAGAAACCCGTACCCTTATTTTCTATGAAGCACCCCACCGTCTGACGAAAACATTACAGGAATTTTTAGCGTATTTTGGGGGTGATCGCCCAATTGTTTGCGCCAGAGAATTAACCAAACTCCACGAAGAATTTTGGCGCGGCACAGTCCAAACCGCCCTCGACCATTACCAAACCCAACCCCCCAAGGGCGAATTCACCCTGATCGTTGCGGGTCATAGTCCCCAGACCAGTGAAGAGATGACCGATGCAGAGATCCTCGTACAACTACAACAATTGATCGCCACAGGCTCCAGTCCCTCCCAAGCTAGCAGAGAACTCGCCGAACAATTTAACTTACCTCGACGGCGGATCTATCAAATTAGCTGTGCACTAGCAACGGAAACCGATTAGCAGCCTCTATCTAAACTGAATTTCTATCCATGGTCGTCCCTAGGAATTCGTGCGCGGTGCAACTCCGCCATCTTCTGCTAAAGCTTGATAGGTAAATTCTTCGACAGCGCCGGGTTCACCGAGGGGATGGGGAGCTTCATTGTTGATGGTGATCATGACAGCGCCAGCGTTTCCGGTTTTGATGGTGATGCTTTCATCCACAACCCATTGTTTTTGTGTGCCTTTCGGGACGGTTCCTTCAAAAGCAGTTTTGCCATCAATATCCACACGCATCCAGGCACTGTCTTGGGTTTGGATATCAATCACCACGGAGTTATCTTCTGGCGTGGGTTCTGCCGCAATCAGTTTGGCTGGGCTGGGGGCGATCGCCTTAGTTACAGGCTGCGGATTAGCGGTTCCCTCTGGTTGTAATTGGGGATCAATGGTGGTCACTGGAGTTTGCAAGACGTTCGATAACGATTGCACGGTGGTGACAATGACCACTAGATAGACGACATACAGATGTACGGGGCGCAGATTAAATTGCAGTGAAAAATTACCCCAGCTAGGGAGTTGCCAGCGTTTGCGGAGATCATCCTCTAGGGGAAAACTGGCGGCGATCGCCTGACCATCCAGACCGAGACCTTCGGCATACCGATTGATTAACCCCTTTAAATAAACAGGTTCCGGTAAACCAAGCAGATTCCCTTCTTCGATATTGCGGAGTAATGTCACCCGAATTTTCGTTTTGCGGGCGATCCATGCCAATGTACAGCCTTTAGCGAGACGAATTTGCTGCAAATAAGCCCCGATTTTACTGAGGTTTTCTTGTTGTTGTGTAAGGATAGCTGGAGTAGTCTCCTTCATACTGAGTACTCCCGGACAGAAGCGGGGGATTTAATAAATGAAGTAATAGGGTGGATAGATTGGCGAAGTTCATTGAGTTCAAGTTCGGTCAAAGGTCGCGCTCCTCCTCGGGGGAGATCATCAATGCGAACAGAGCCGATGGCTGAACGGTGAAGGCTAATCACGGGATAACCGAGTTGTTCAGCAACGCGACGAATTTGACGGTTCCTGCCCTCGGTTAGCATGATATCAACACAAGTTTTATCTTGGTTAACTTTTTTTAGCGTAATTTCCGCCGGGAGGGTGAGGCGATCGCCAAGCATGACCCCCAAACGCCACTGCCGTAAGGCTTTCTCGGAAATTCTGCCCTGTAACCAAACCCGATAAGTCTTTCTGATATGAAAGCGGGGATGTGTTAAGGAAAGCGTGAAATCTCCGTCATTGGTCAAAATCAATGCCCCTGTGGACTGGGCATCAAGTCGCCCAACGGGGTGCATACCATGACCTTGATGCAATTCGGGGGGTAATAATTCTAAAACTGTGCGGCGATCGCGGGGATCACTACAGGTGGAGACAAAGCCACGGGGTTTATTGATGATGTAGTAATGCTTCTCAGGGTGTTGCTCTGACTTGAGGGGTTTGCCATCGACACAGATCTGATCCTCGCGGGGGTCTGCTTGATCACCCAACTGCACAGGATTACCGTTGAGGGTCACCCGTCCTGCCAAAATCATTTTTTCTGCATTTCGCCTAGAGGCAATGCCCCACTGGGCGAGAATTTTCTGTACTCGATCAGTCATAGGAAAGTCATAGAAATATGTTGACAATTCGCTTTGATTTAGAATTACCCATCGAAAGCACCTATAGCACCCATAAATGTTAACAGGTAGCTATGGGAATTGGATTTTTACTTTGTGGTGATGAATGATTGCTTTGGGGAATATTTGGGTGATACTTACGTATAGGTTAATGGATACAGGTTAAGCGGGAAATGAGGGGGCGGGGGCGGTTCCTCTCGTGGGGGCTATTGTCTGATTAAAGCTTAATCATCGATCGGTTCTGTTCTTGTGGGTTCTATGCCTGTGCCGCCGCACATTGGGCAGGTGGATTCATATTGAATTTTGCCGACACAATCGCGGGTAGCGGTATAGCCTTGACCTTCGCAATAATTG
>JBIKYI010000256.1:0-5024 GCA_044355355.1 Limnothrix sp.
GATTGCCCCTGGAAGAGGTCGAGGTTTTGCCCTTGGGGTAGGCGAAATAGTCGTTTCACGTCCCCCTTAAAGGTGCGAAAAGTACAGCGTTGCCAATCGAGATAGAGATAGTTTCCTTCGCCTTGTAGGTTCGCGACAATTAACATAAACGTCCGCATTTCTTCGGATAGGGGCGTTTTGGAAAAACCGCATTGAATGGCAATTTGACCTTCTAGACCAAGCTGTGCTAATTGAGCATTTAATTGCCCCTGATTCATTTTAATTGCAGTTAGTTGATCGAGTTCATCAACGATGCTTTGATAGACGTACCAAAGTGTCCATAAATACAGGATTAAAATGAGAAAATCAAAGCTATTTAGTGGCATTTTCTAATGTTAATTTAGTCGGATGAGTTTGCTGTTGGTTTAGGTGCTGTTTCTTGAAGATCTTCGATTAACCGACCGATCATACCCTGAGCTTTTGGATATTTCTTCATAAAATTCATATTCCAAGTGCATCTGCCCTTGGCGATCGCCCCATCACTCCCATGGTAGAGAATCGCGACTGACGGAAGCCGACCGGGATTTATCAGGTAAAATCAGGGCACAATCTGACTTTTCATCTATTCGACATCACGATTCGGGATAATTATGCACCTTAAGCTTGGCTGGCTTTACCCCACCCTGATGGGAACCTATGGCGATCGCGGGAATGTGATTTGCCTGGAAAAACGGGCGCAGTGGCGGGAGATCAGCGTCGAAACCATTGCTTTAGATCAGGATGCTCCCCTAGAGGCATGGTCAGAGGTGGATTTAATCGTTGGGGGTGGCGCTCAGGATCGGCAACAGGAAATCGTCATGCGGGATCTCCAGGGAGCAAAGGCAGCCAAATTCAAGGCACTCATCGAAGACAATGTGCCGGGGGTGTTTACCTGTGGCTCGCCGCAACTCTTGGGTAATTATTATGAACCTGCCCTAGGGCAACGCATTGAGGGTTTAGGCATTTTAGATTTGGTCAGTAAGCACCCTGGTTTTGAGGCAAAACGCTGTATCGGGAATGTGGCTTTTGAAATTACGGCGAATCCCCTCGCTAATGATCTAGGGCAAAAATTAGGACAGACTCCCATTGCCCTAGGCTTTGAAAACCATGGCGGTCGTACCTATCTCGGTGGGGTGCAGCCCTTGGGTCGGGTGTTGACGGGCTATGGTAATAATGGCGAGGATGGCTGGGAAGGGGCATTCTATAAACAGGCGATCGCCACCTATGCCCACGGCCCCCTGTTACCGAAAAACCCTTTTATTGCCGATTGGCTACTGGAAAAAGCCCTCGAACGCAAATACCAACAAACCATCGAACTTGCCCCCCTTGATGATCAATTAGCCGTCCAAGCCCGACAAACTATGTTCCAGCGCCTCAATTTGGCTGAAGTCCATTAACCCAGATTAATCCCAAGATTCCCCCATTGAACAATCTCTCCGAAACTTCCCCCCTACAATTCAGATATCAGACATCAGCTCTCAGATGTCTCTTCACTGATGTCTGATGTCTGTTCACTGATATCTTTTCACTGATAACCGATGGATAACGACGCAAAAGGCTTCCTAGTCCTGATATTTCCCTTTGCTCTGCTAGTTACTGCGATTACGACGGCTTGGCCCTTGATTGTGTTGGCGATCGCCTTTACGATTGCTTGGCGACTTTGGCAGGATTACCAGTGGCAACAGTTATCCGTGACGATTAACCCGGATTTTCGTCGTCTGATCGAAACCCACCAGGGCAAAATTACTGTGGCGGATCTTGCCCTAGCAACGGGTTTGTCGGGGGCAACGGCTCGTTGGTTTCTCAACCGTAAGGCAAAGGAATATGGTGCTCAGGCGATCGCCTATGAAAATCGCGGCGTGATTTACTATTTCCTGACCATCGGCGCATTGGGCAATATGTTCGACGACAGTGACCCAGAATTTGAACTAGATGACTTTGAACTAAACCAGGCGATCGCCCCACCACTCCCCGGACGTACTTCCTCCCCCAATGACATCGCTCATCTGCTCGATTTGGACAAACAATCCAGCGTCAGCGACATCTCTTCCTTGGTTGATTTACATGCTGCCCTGGGGCTGGAACCGATGATCCAGGCGGATTTAGCCAAGCGTCTAGGGGTACATCCCAGCACGCTTCGTAAACGTCGTCGGGCAAGCAATTTTCCCTCCTGGAGCCGGGAAAAAGATCCACAAAAAGTTACTTGGCATTACAATCCGGAGTCTAGAATTTTTACGCCTGAGGTGCAGTAATCTCCGTTTTTTGTGTTGACCGACTTGAGTCTTATTGCGGCAAAATGTCTTCTACAAAATTTCTCCTGAAAAATAGTTTTAACCAAATTTAATCGAACTTTCCCTGCGAATTTCCCTTTAGGATCTATGTCTAATCTCGAACAATATCGCCAGCATTTTCCCGCCCTTGCCAATAAAGCTTATTTTAATTTTGGGGGTCAAGGTCCCCTCTCGGATCGCGCCTTAAATGCCATTATTGCGAGCTATGACCAGGTGCAGGTCAATGGTCCTTTTTCCCTCTCCGTGAATCAATGGGCTGGACAGATCATCGCCGCAGCTAAGGAGGCGATCGCCTCAGAATTACGCGTCCCGGTGGCAAATATTACCCTCACGGAAAATGTGACAGCGGGTTGTAATATCGCCCTCTGGGGCATTGATTGGCAGGCGGGCGACGAGGTGATTGTGGGGGATTGTGAGCATCCCGGCATCATCGGTATTTTGCAAGAAATTGCGACCAGAACAGGCATTATTATCAAAATTTGTCCGATTTTCGACACCCTGAATGATGGGGATCCCCTAGGGGCGATCGCCACAACCTTAACCCCAAAAACCCGCCTGGTGGTCATTAGCCATCTCATCTGGAATACGGGGCAAGTGTTACCCCTCAAGGAAATTTGCGACCTCTGTCACCAACAAAACGTTCAGGTCATGGTGGATGCCGCCCAATCCGTCGGCTGTTTAGCCCTTAACCTCGTGGAGATAGGCGTTGATTTCTATGCATTTACCGGACATAAATGGTGTTGCGGTCCCGCTGGTGTCGGTGGATTGTATGTGTCAGCGGCGGCAATGCCCAGCCTTAAACCCACCTTTATCGGTTGGCGTGGCGTAAAAACTTGGCCCTCTCCGGTGGAGGTTGGTCTGAGCGATGATGGCAGTCAATATGAGGTGGCAACTTCCGCCTACCCGCTGTATGTGGGCTTAACCGAGGCGATCCGTCTGCACCAAAGTTGGGGAACACCAGAGGAACGTTACGCCAAAATTTGTGAAATGAGTGCCTATTGTTGGCAAACTTTAAACGCGATTCCTGCCGTTTCTTGCCTAAAAGATACGCCACCCCAATCGGGTTTAGTTTCCTTTACGGTGGAGTCCACGCAATCCCATAAAGCCATTGTCGAAACCCTTGAAACAAGAGGATTTTGCCTCAGAACATTGACCTATCCTAACTGTATTCGTGCCTGTACCCACTACTTCACCAGCCACGCCGAGATTGACCAGTTGGCGATCGCCCTCCAGGAAATTGCATAAACCAGATGACTCGCAATCTTCTAAACTTCACCAGCCCCAGATTCCATCGGCACAGCCGCATCCTCTTCCCCAGCCCCAGATAGCTCTTCCTCTAAAATTTGGATAGCCCCACTAATCCTTAACAAAGTATCCCGCAAATTATTTTGCTTCGTCTCCAACTCAACCATCATTTGTTGACCAGACTCATACTCTTTTTTTAATTCCACCAATCGCTTTTCTAACTTTTCTCTCATAACCATGCCAGCATAGAGTCAAAACACAATAAAAAAATCAATACCATTTTAGATGAATTAGTAAAATGTCAAAGCTAGAATTTTTGACTGTTCCCGCAGATCCAAGTCATGAATACTGAACTAAAGTAAAGGAAGTACAGTAGCTTATCGCATCGATATATCAAAAGATATAAAGTAATTTCATAGGATGAAACCACAGTGCTTTATAAAATATATAATGCTCAAGATATTATGATGCCCACCTTTTAGAAACCCAGATATTTTTAAGAACTATGGAATTTAATCTCACCACTCTAGATAATGGTATTCGCCTCGCAAAATTATCAGGCAAAATGGATATCCAAGGCGTTAATCAAGTAGGAGAACAATTTGCTCTACAGATCGGCAGCAGTGGCGAGTCAACAGTTGTTGATTTATCAGAAGTCAAATTTATTGCGTCTTTGGGGATGCGTACTTTGATTTCCACAGCAAGAAGTATCGCCCATAAGGGTGGAAAAATGGTGCTCCTCAGTCCCCAATCTTTAGTGAAAGAAGCTTTACACACAGCGGGATTTGATGCTTTAGTACCGATGTATGAATCCCTGGATGAGGCGGTGGCAGCACTTACCGTCATCGAAAATAAAGTGGATTAGCAATGGATATGGATCAAGGATGAATTAACCCATTCTTCGCGTTTGTGCCAATTCTTATCCCGATTATTTTTTAGGTCATATTGGGCATTGTTGACGAATATGCAACGCAATTTATGCCCCCACTACTCCCCAACTTTATGAACGATTCTTCCCCTTCTTCCCCGTCAACTGAAGCGATTGTTTTTCAACTGAGTCTACTGAACCAATTGTCTGCGATCGAGGGTTTGAATACTTGGCTAGAAGAATGTGCTGCTGCTCTTGATTTGTCATCGCGTGGGACATTTCGTTTGCAGCTTATTTTAGAAGAGATTGTCATGAATATTTTTGAAAATGCCTATGATGATCAAGGGGATCATTTTATTCAGATTCAGTTAACTGGGATGGGGACGGCGATCGCCATTCGCGTTGAAGATGATGGCTCGCCATTCGATCCAACAAGCTATCCAGACAGGGTTCTGTCGAGTGATACTGATAATATTGAAGATGTACAAATTGGAGGGGTAGGACTGCATTTGGTTCGTAGCTATGCCGATGAATATCAATATGAACGATTAGAGGATAAAAATATTTTTTCTCTGGTTTTTAATGATGCTCAGGATAGGTCA
>JBIKYI010000258.1:0-4995 GCA_044355355.1 Limnothrix sp.
CATAGGGATTTCTTATTGTTTTACTTAACATCAGAATATCCTTATGAGTCCCTCTTCAGAAAGACCCTAGCTGTTGCACTTCAAATTTGAATTGGCGGGGTTTAATAATTATTTAGGGTTTGCTTGGGAAGCTAGACTGAAGGTCAATAATATCGGGCGATCAAGGCAAGGGTTTCATGCTGAGTCAGACAAAGGGGCAGGTCAAGGGACAGATTAAAAAAATTGGGGTGGGTTTATTGCTCGGCTGTTGGGCGTTTTTCTCTCCAAGGGCGATCGCCGCTCCCGTTTGTAGCCCTGTATTGACTGATGTTTTGCCACAAATGTTGGTCGATTTACCCAGTTACGGCAACCGGGTGATCCAGCGATCGCGCCGTCTCGACCGTGAGCAAGACAGTTTTAGTTATGTCCTCGTTGCTAATCACGGCGAATTTTTACCAATAATCCTAGGCAACCAACAATTTACCCCCACCGTCCCCAACACCACAGAGCAATTCTTTTTTACCACCCTCGAAAAGCAATACCTTAGCGATCGCAGTGTCACCTACGAGAAATATTATTGGCTATTCGTCACCCCCACAGATGAAGGTTGGGCATTGGTACATCTCTTCAGTAGCATCGGCAGTATCGATCCGGTACTCCTGCCCATTCCCCCCCGTGATGCCACCGACAGCATTATCGGCACTGCCACCAAACTTTGGTTACGGGATTACAACGCTCACTGTGTCGATTGATTAATCCCTAGGCATCATGAATAATGTTGGATGGTTCAACCCCTAGCTGCAAAACAAATCCGTGTTAGACATTAAACTGATCCGCTCCAACCCTGACTTGGTTCAGGCTCGCCTCAACGCCCGTAAAGCTGGCGAATATGATCTCCAGCCCATCCTCGCCCTCGATGCACAACAACGTGCCATTGAAGGCGATCGCAGTGAACTACAGGCAAGGAGCAATGAGATCGGTAAACTCATCGGTCAACAGATGAAAGCCGGGGCAGACCCCAACAGCGAGGCGATCGCCACCCTCAAAGCCGAAGGCAACGAACTCAAACAAAAACTCGCCGACCTAGAACCCCAAGAAAAAGAACTCAAAAACCAAATCCAAGCCCTAAGCCTGGCACTCCCCAACCTGCCAGATGAAAGTACCCCCATCGGTGCAAACGAAACCGAAAACGTCGAAGTCAGACGCTGGGGCGACGAATACATCCACAGCAACGAAGGTATCCTCCCCCACTGGGAGATCGGCGAAAAACTCGGCATCCTCGAATTTGGACGCGCCGTAAAAATCGCCCAAAGCCGTTTCGTCAGCCTGATGGGCGTAGGAGCAGCCCTCGAACGCGCCTTGATTAACTTCATGCTCGACACCCAGATCGCCGCAGGCTATACCGAAGTGATGCCCCCCATCCTCGTCAACTCCGAATCCCTCACAGGCACAGGACAACTCCCCAAATTTGCCGAAGAAAGCTTCAAATGCGCCGAAGACGAACTCTGGCTCACCCCCACCGCCGAAGTTCCTGTCA
Organism: Limnothrix sp.; assembly: GCA_044355355.1. Lineage (GTDB taxonomy): Bacteria > Cyanobacteriota > Cyanobacteriia > Cyanobacteriales > MRBY01 > MRBY01. The sequence continues at coordinate 1,517 of JBIKYI010000258.1, forward strand.
CCAACCTTTACCGTGACGAAATCATCGAAGCCGAAAACCTGCCCATCTACCACTGCGCCTATACCCCCTGTTTTCGTCGCGAAGCTGGGAGTTACGGCAAGGATACCCGTGGTCTGATCCGCCTCCACCAATTCAATAAAGTTGAACTTGTCAAATTCGTTCACCCCGATAATTCCGCCGCAGAACATGAAAAACTCGTGAACAATGCTGAGGCAATTCTGCAAGCCCTCAAACTTCCCTACCGTGTCCTAGAACTTTGTACTGGTGATATCGGCTTTAGTGCTGGCAAGTGTTATGACCTCGAAGTTTGGTTACCTTCTGCTAGTACCTACCGCGAAATTTCTAGCTGTTCTAATTTCTATGATTTCCAAGCTCGCCGTGCCAGTATTCGTTTTAAGGAAGCCGGGAAAAAGGGTACGCAGTTTGTGCATACATTGAATGGTTCTGGTTTGGCGGTTGGGCGCACCATGGCGGCAATTCTGGAGAATTATCAGCAGCCTAATGGCACGGTGGAAGTGCCTGAGGTGTTACGTCCTTACCTAAAGCGCGATTTTCTGTAGAGGTTTTGATCGTCATTCGCAGTAAGTCTGAAACATTCCTCCTTGTTGGAGAGGTTAACGGGGGATTCGATAGGTGACGCAACGGCTCGAACCCCTTCTGATTCCTTCAACTTCCCCAGGATTTCTGCTCAACGCAAAGCCTGCCATAGAACTGATCACAGGGAAGAATGCTTATTGCATTTCTTTTTGGTGCTGTTTTTGTCGCGATCGCCGCCTTGCTTTAATTCGTGCATTAACCAGTTTCATTTGATAGGGGTCAGCATCCTTGCGCCACTGCAAACGGGAACCTTTATATTCCACCCCCATCCCCCGTAAAGTCTTCTGCCAACCTGACCAAAGCTGAATGTCTGACCAATTTTCTAGTAAGCCCCAATCTGCTTCCTGTTGGGAGAGTTTGGCGAATTTTTCGTAGGCAGCATAATCTGGTGGCACTAACCGTTCTTTGCGGTGGACAACGGGGGCAAAATCGGGGTCATATTCTTTGTAACGCACCTTGAGATCTTGCAGGCTGATCTGCATTGCCATCTGCCAACGGGGATGGGGATCAGTATCGAAATCGGCGCAGGAAATATAGACGATCTTCGGTTCATGGAGATAGAAACGCACCAAACTTACATTCTCTAAACGTCCGACGGTGCGGCTGGCACAACCTTCATAAAGTCTCAATAAGGGATCTAGTTTTTCGAGGGCGCTGATATGTACCACTAAGGCTTTTTTGGAGCAAATACCGATGGTGCTTTGTTGGGCGATATCGGCTAAGTTTTGCAGATCTCCTAGGCTAAAGAGCATCATATCGGCGAGTAAACAAGCCTGTTTATAGGTTCCGAAAAAGATTTTAATGTCGGTTTGTAGGGTGTCGTCTAGCTGGCTGAACCGGGGACGCTTGGTGAAGTGGGAGAGGGCGAGGTAAATCTGGATTTCGGCTTTGCGTTGGTCGGCGATGTGTTGCCATTCTGCGGGATCGGTTGCCTGTTCGATGAGTTGGAAGGCACGGGTGAGGGTTCTAAATTCGGCACAGATGGCGCTTTCTGAGGGTAATTCTCCTTTTTTCGGTAATCGTCCCCGCTCGGTGATGAAGCCCATCAATGGTTGCAATAGTTCTTGGTAGTCTTCAAAGCGTTTTACTGAGAGGCGAACTCTGGGGGTTGTTGCCCGCGATCGCCACCTCGCTGCCCGAAAGGTTTCGGCTTGGGACTCATCGCGAAAGACAAAATAAATGCCGAGTGCCGCCGGGATGGCATCAACGCTGAGAATCTGATCGATGTAACGCTTTAATTCTTCTTGGTCGTAATATTTCTGAAAGGTATTGCGGCTGGTGATTACGCCGTCGCCATAGGCAATTTGACCATAGCCCCCATCGGCGATTAAAACCTGTGCCGAAACGACTAAGATTTTTTGCGTTAACTCCCAAGCCTTAACCAGTGCCTCCCGCCTTTCTGAGGGGTTCTCGATCACGTTGATCACATAGCCGAGGTTGACGACATCCGCCGCGATTTTTTTGCCATCCGGTTGGTAGTGGGGATCCCAACCCTGTGCCTGAAAGCCTTGGGCGGCAATGAATTGTAAATCTTCGCCATGACCGCAACCATAGTCAAAGAAGGTCATGCCCTCGGTTAGGAGGTTGGCTTCTAGGAGCGATCGCACGGGGCGGGACATTTGCCTACGGATAATCGCCGCTTTGTGACGGTCAATTTTGGGGGTTTTCTGGGCTAAATCTTGGCTTTCGAGCAGTTGATGATCCTGAATATAAACCCGAAAATGTTGGAGCCGTTTTTCCCATTGGTGACGATGCCCGATATTGCGGGAATCTGCCAGTAAGCCTAGTTTTTCCTCGGCTTGGGTAAGGGCGGCAAATTTTTGGTAGTGGGGGTAATCGTGACAAACGAAGGTTTCTTTGCGGTGCAAAATGGGGGGATTTTCGCCGTAATGGCGCAATTGATGGCTGGAGAGTTCTAGGTTAATCTGAATGCTTTGGTTTAAGGCGGGATGGGGTTCTTGATCGAAGTTTGGGTAATCTAAATAAGAAATTTTCGGTTCGGCGGTATTGAATTTAATCAGGGCAATCGGAAAAGTTTGATCAGGCAACAAGGAACGGGCGATCGCCTCATATTCTCTTAATGCATCGGGCAGGCGATCGAGGGTCGAAAGGTGAACATACAGGGCAGTCGGTAGTCGTTTCCCGAAATCGAGGGTCTGACACAGGGATTGAATCGTCGCGAAATGGAAAGTCCCTTGGGTCATGGAGGCACAACGTAAATCACAGCAAATCCATCATAGATCGTGAACTTGTTCCTTTCAGACATCAGATATCAGATATCAGAGATAGGGTGAGAAATTCACGCCACGCTCTACTAGGGAACATCAACTAAACTATCGACTAAACTAAAGATACTGATGCTCCGATACAGTACGCCGATAAGGTGCTCTGATAAAAACAATGGTTGCAAATGCGGTTCGCTGGACAGTACAGGATCTCGAAGCCATGCCCGATGATGGCGGTTGGAAACGCTATGAAGTTATTGATGGAGAATTAATCGTGACCCGTGCGCCCCATATTTTTCATCAAAGTGCTGCGAGTCGGCTGCATATTGCCTTAGGAAACTGGTCAGAACAATCCGGTTTGGGTCGTGTGTTCGAGACTCCGGGGGTGGTGTTTTCCCCAGGTGATGGGGTGATTCCGGATGTGGTGTGGGTGAGTAATGGGCGGCTTGAAAATGGTGTGGATGAGTCGGGACATTTGACGGTTGCGCCGGAGTTGATGATCGAAATTTTCTCGGCGGGTAAATTGAATGAGCAGTGGGATAAAGAAACAAAGCGTAAATTGTATTCGCTGTATGGGGTGCAGGAATATTGGGTCGTGGATTGGCGGCTGAAAACGATTGAGGTTTATCGTCGGGATCAGGCGCAGTTGGCGTTGGT
>JBIKYI010000007.1:0-16359 GCA_044355355.1 Limnothrix sp.
ACAGCATTTTCATGCTCTGATTTTGATGTCGATTCCCGTTGTTTGGCAATTTCGCAAAAATTATCAAAAGTATTAAATTAACGTAGATAAGGCACTATGGTGAATCTATCCAATCGTATTAACTCATTAAGTAATCTTTTGGCGATCGCCGCTGAAAGCCAGGAAGAATTAAAGGAGTTAGCCAAGGTTTACGGGAATTCGCTAGGAGAGCAAGCCACTAGCCTGTTTGAGTTTTGTGCTTCCGCTTCATTTCGGACGACTTTTCGACATCGTTTGGCAATTGTGGGGGCTTCCATCGAGCAGTGCCAGCAGCAATTAAGCGCTTTTGCGACCCAAGCTGAGACTGGTGGTTATGCGGTGGGAGAAGTGCAGGAACCTAATCCCAAATTGGCTTTTGTGTTTACGGGTCAAGGTTCCCAGTACCTCGACATGGGCAGATCTTTGTATGAGATTAATCCGGTGTTTCGGGCGGCGATTGACCGTTGTGCGGCGATTTTGACGGATGAATTGGAGTATCCGCTGTTGTCGGTGTTGTTTTCGTCCTCATCCCTCTCTGGGGAGGCGATCGCCCAGTTGCTCAACCAGACGCAATATACCCAGCCTGCCCTTTTTACGATTGAATATGCCCTGAATGAACTCTGGCAATCCTGGGGAATTAAGCCCCACATCGTCATGGGTCATAGCATTGGCGAATATGTTGCCGCCTGTGTCGCCGGGGTGTTTAGCCTCAAGGATGCCTTGAAATTGGTGGCAGCTAGGGGAAGGTTAATGCAAGCTTTGCCCCAGGATGGCTCGATGTTGGCAGTCATGGACGCTGTGGAAAAATTAGAGCCACTGATTGCCCCCTATGGTCGTGATGTGGCGATCGCCGCCGTGAATAACCCCCAGAATGTCGTCCTCTCCGGTCGGAAGGAACCCCTCCAACACATTGCCCAGATCCTCACGGAGCAAGGAATCAAGAGCACACCCCTCGCGGTATCCCATGCCTTCCATTCCCCCTCCATGGAGCCGATGATCGAGGCGTTCCACCAGGTCGCTGCCCAGATCCAATATGCGCCCCCCCAGATTGCCCTAATCTCCAACGTCACCGGGGCGATCGCCAGCACCGAAGTCACCACCCCAGACTATTGGTGTCAACATGTCCTGCAAGCCGTCCGCTTTAAAGACAGCGTAGATACCCTGCACCGAGAGGGCTACAACATTTTCCTCGAAATCGGTCCCCGCCCCATCCTCTCCAAAATGGGACAAAAATGCCGCCCAGAAAACCCCGGCACTTGGCTACCCTCCCTCCAGCCCGGACAGGACGATTGGCAACAACTTCTCACCAGCCTCGGAGAACTCTACGTTAGGGGCAGCACCATCAACTGGCACAACTTCGACCAAGGCTTTAACCAACCCCGACAAGCCGTACCAGACTTCGCCAACCACCAACAACGTCTCGCAGAACTCCTCATTGCCAAACAACCCCAAAAAGCCGCCGTTACCGAAGCCCAAACCCCCTTCCGGGAACAACTCGCCACCCTACCCAAAGCCCAACAAATTCCCTTCCTCAAACAAACCCTCCGCCATGTGGTCGGTCAAGTCCTAGCCGGAATCCATCCCACCGGGAGCGGTACAGATTTACAGCAACATATCCCCGAAGATATGCTCAACCGCCAATTCAACCTCGTCGATGAATGGTACAGATATTTTGGCGTGAGATTAAAGGACAAAATCGCGACATTAGATCCCGGTCAAACCGTCCTGGATCTTTGTTGTGGTTATGGGGTTGCCGCTACGACCCTTGCCGATGAATTTCCCAGTCTGAATGTAGTTGGTGTCGATTTAAATCCCGATGCGGAACAGGTGAAAAAGTACATCACAGAAACCCAGCGCCAACATATGCGGGCGACCCTCATTGCCCATGATGCCTGTGATATGAACTCCGTTGCGAGTACCTCCATTGATTTTTGTTATTGCATGGCGGGTATTGCCTATGTGCCGGATGGCTTGCAGATGCTGCGGGAAATTTACCGCGTGCTTAAACCTGGTGCGCGGGCATTTCTCTATATGATGCGGCGAGATGACGATATTGCCCATGATTTCTCTTTAGATGAACTTATTCAAGCCGCGATGGGTGGTAGTTTTGTGGTTCATCCCTTTTCCAAGGAAACGATCGCCGATTGGGAGTCTGGCAAAATTCCCCAACCCTATTACCTAGACGGTGTGATTTTAGAAATGATCAAAACCAGTGATGAATTGAATTTCCCCTTTAAATTTGAAGGCTGTTCCCCTTCGATGAAAACCACTCGCCCTAGAAGCATGGAAACCTATTATGTCGCCGGACATTATCAGAAGGTCTCTCAGCCTGTGTCTTAAATTGTGTCTTAAAAAAACTTTTTCTAAAGTAGTTTTTTGACAGACTTAACTAAATAAACTTTTTCGCTAATTAATTCTTGAGTTGAAAAATCGTTTTGATGTCCACAACTAATCTTTTTTGTGGCAGTTTCAACCCAACAATTTTATTGATTTTCTAATTCTTCCGACCATTTTCTATGAATACTTCTTTCTTCGACGCAGACCAAGATCAGTACGATTTACCTGATGCCCAAGCAGGTTTTTTCGAGTTGGGTATGGACTCGATTATGACGGTGGAATTGTATAACCGCTTAACGGAATTGTTGGGGGTGAATTTGCCTGCGACTTTGGTGTTTGATTTTCCGAATGTGGAGCAGTTAACGGAATATCTGGCGACGGAAGTACTGCAATTAAAAGCGGAAGAAGAAGAGGTCATTACTCCCCAGAATAGCCAACTGAATGAGGCGATCGCCATTGTGGGGATGGGCTGTCATTTTCCGGGGGGGGTGACCAACCCTGAGCAATTTTGGGATCTACTGCAAAGGGGTGGCAATAGCCGCAGTGAAGTCCCTGGCGATCGCTGGGATCTCGACACCTATTACGATGCAGACCCCGATGCCCCCAGTAAAGTTTTGACGCGCTACGGACATTTTGTGGGGGAGGTCGATCAGTTTGACCCGGCTTTCTTTGGTATTTCCCCCAGGGAAGCGACGGCAATGGATCCGCAACATCGTCTTCTGTTGGCAGTGGGTTGGCAGGCCTTGGAGCGGGCAGGTTTAGCCGTGGAACGGTTGGCAGGTGCGCCGATTGGGGTATTTGTGGGGACGAATGCCCATGACTACGAAGAATTACTCCAGCAACATCTCGGCGAAGATCCCGATAGCCCCCTGAAAAACTATGCCAGCATTGGCGTACATCCATCGAGCGCGGCGGGTCGTTTAGCCTATACCTTTGGGTTTACAGGTCCCGCTGTGACCCTGGATACCGCTTGTTCTGCGTCGTTGGTTGCCATTCACCAAGCCTGTAATAGCCTGCGTTTGGGGGAATGTGATGTCGCCCTCACGGGTGGGGTGCTGTTGAATTTAACCCAGACTACCTATATCGCCACTTCCCAGGCAAAAATGCTCTCGCCGGATGGACAATGTAAGGCGTTTGATGCGGCGGCGGATGGTTATGGTCGGGGTGAAGGCTGCGGCATGATTGTCCTGAAATTGTTGAGCCAAGCCCAGAAGGATGGGGATCAAATTTTGGCGGTGATTCGTGGGACGGCGGTGAATCAGGATGGGCCGAGTAGTGCCTTAACGGTTCCCAATGGTCAGGCGCAACAGCAGTTAATTAAACGGGCGATCGCCCAGGCAAAAGTCAGTCCGGCGGAGATTAGTTATCTCGAAGCCCATGGGACGGGGACATCCCTGGGGGATCCGATCGAACTTAATGCGGCAACGGCGGTGTTGGGTAAGGAGCGATCGCCAGAACAACCGTTATGGGTCGGCTCCGTCAAAACCAATATCGGTCACCTGGAAGCGGCGGCAGGGATTTCCGGTCTGATTAAAATTATTCTGTCGATGCAACATCAGCAGATTCCGCCCCATCTGCACCTCAAGGAACCCAACCCGAAGATCAATTGGCAGCCTTGGTTCCAAGTGCCCCAATCGTTAACCCCTTGGGATGTGCCAGGGAAACGTTTAGCGGGGGTGAGTTCCTTCGGTTTTACCGGAACTAATGCCCATGTGATTGTGGAAGAAGCGCCCGTTACTGAGGCAAGCCCCACGTCCACAGTCGAGCGTCCTTGGCATTGTTTAAAACTCTCGGCAAAGGATGACAAAGCATTGCGGGAGTTGGCGCAAAAGTACAGTGATTTCCTCGTGGGGGCAGCAGAGACGGATCTGGCAAATATCTGTTTTTCTGCCAATGTGGGACGTTTATCCTATCGTCATCGTCTGAGTTTGGCGGCAAGCACCAAAGCAGAATTTCAAGAAAATTTGGCAGCCTTTGCAAAGGGAGCAGGGGCGATCGCCCTGAGCAGTGGCGTAGTGGGTAGTGGCGAAACCCCTAAAATTGCGGCTCTATTTACCGGACAGGGTTCCCAATATGTGGGCATGGGGCGAGAACTTTACGCGACTCAACCCACCTTTAAACGAGCCATGGATCGCTGTGCCGAGATTTTGGCGACTTATCTGGAGCGACCTTTACTAGAGGTGCTTTATGGCGAGAATGCCGATGAAACCCTCTTGGCACAAACCGCCTACACCCAGCCCGCCCTCTTTGCCATTGAATATGCCCTCTATCAGCTTTGGCAATCCTGGGGCATTCAAGCCAATGCGGTGATGGGTCATAGCGTCGGGGAATATGTAGCAGCCTGTGTTGCCGGGGTTTTTAGTCTGGAAGATGGTTTGAAATTAATTGCCCATCGGGGTCGCCTGATGCAGCAATTGCCAGCGGGGGGAACGATGGTTTCCCTGTTGGCTTCTGTGGAAACGGTGCGGGACTACCTCACGGATTATCCCGATGTGGCGATCGCCGCCATGAACGCCCCAGAAGGTACAGTCATTTCTGGTTCTGCTGCATCCATGCAGGCATTGGTGGAAAAATTTGCTGCTGCCGGGATTAAGCACAAAACATTGCAGGTGTCCCACGCGTTCCACTCACCCCTCATGGAGCCGATGGTGGCAGAATTCCAGGCGATCGCCCAGGAAATTACCTATGCAGTGCCCCAAATTACCTTTATTTCCAACGTGACAGGCAAGGTCGTCACCACCGAGGTCACCACTGCCCAATATTGGTGTGACCATGTACTTGCCCCCGTGAATTTTGTCGCAGGTATGGCGGCGATCGCCCAACAGGGTTGTCAAATTTTCCTCGAATGTGGCGCAAAACCGATTTTGCTCGGCATGGGTCAACAATGTGTTGCGGTTAAAGATTCCGCCTGGTTGCCCTCCCTCCGCGCTGAACAACCCGATTGGCAACAGCTTTTGAGCAGTTTGGGGGAATTATATGTGCGGGGGATCGCCATTGATTGGCAAGGATTTGACCGAGATTATCCCCACCGTCGCAAGGTGACCTTTAGCCTGCCCACCTACCCCTTCCAAAATGAGCGCTATTGGGTCGAAACCCAGCCCCTCCAACCCAAGACCCAAGCAACGGTAACCCCCAGTTCCACCATCGTTGAGCTGCTTGAGGCGGGTAACGTCCAGGCATTAATCAGTCAGTTGCAAGGGGGCAGCCCTTTCTCAGAAAACCTTACGCCGACCCAGGTGATCGAGCAACTGATCCGACTACATCGAGGGGAACAGCAGACAGACAACGCACCAGGGGCGATCGCCGATCTCCTGTTTAAGGTGCAATGGCAATCCCAGCCCGCCTTAACTCCCGCTGTTTTACCACCGGGTCAGTGGCTATTATTGGCAGATCAACAGGGTTTGGCGATCGGGGTGGCGAATCTGCTCCAGACCCAAAATCACCAATGTTTTATCATCCCCCACAGTACCGAAGCGGATACCCTCTTTGATCTGGAAGTGCGCATTAATGAACTAGCCCAGCATCAAACGCGCCCCTTTTACGGTGTGATTGCGTTAAATGGTTGGGAACGTAACGGGGAGAATATTGCGCCGGAATGGGATTGGGAGGAAAGTTTACGCCCCAAAATTACGCCTTTGATCACTGCGGTGCAAAAGTTTAGTCATTTGTTGGGTACGCCGCCCAAAATATGGATCGTCACCTGCCAAGCCCAGGGCATCAACAATGGCATTAAATTGGCACAAGTTCCTCTGTGGGGTTTAGGTCGGACGATCGCCCTGGAATATCCCAACCTGTGGGGGGGGTTAATCGATCTCGATGAGGCGGCATCTTTATCCCAGGCAGCCCAGCAAATTACGGCGGAAATTCTCCAGACCCAACCCGTGAATCAGGTTGCCTATCGGGAGACAACCCGTTACCTGCCACAACTTGGGCGATCGCCCCAAACTCAGTCCCTTAAACTCAGCCCAGACCATAGTTATCTCATTAGCGGTGGTCTAGGGGATCTCGGCTTACGGGTGGCACAAACCCTTGTGAGTCAGGGGGCACGTCATCTGGTGTTGCTCAGTCGTCGTGGTGTGACCCAAGATAGCCAGCAGGCAGTGATCGATCATCTCGTAGCAGCAGGGGCAAAGGTACAGGCGATCGCCGCCGATGTGAGTAACTGGTCGGCAATGATTCAAGCCTGGGCGACCATAACTGAGACGATGCCACCCCTGCGGGGCATTATCCATGCAGCGGGAGTATTGGCGGATGGTTTGCTCCAAAATCAAAACTGGGCAGATTTCGCCAAGGTGATGGAGCCGAAAGTACAAGGTGCTTGGTATCTACACCGTTTAAGCCAAGCCCAGAAACTTGACTTTTTTGTCTGTTTTTCCTCTGCCACTTCGATCCTTGGGAGTCCTGCCCAGGCGAACTATGCGACGGCGAACGCCTTCCTGGATGGTTTGTGCGCCTACCGTAATCAGTTGGGTTTGTCTGCCCTGAGTATTAACTGGGGACCATGGGCAGATGTGGGTATGGCTGCGACCCTCGCGACCCGTCTGGAGCAGGTGGGCTGGAAACTGATTCCGCCATCCCAAGCTCTTGAAGCATTGGTGCAATTGCTGGGCAGTCAGGGACAGATGGGGGTGATTGATTTCACCTGGGAGAATTTGCAGCAACATTTACTCGACGAGGTTAAGCCGTTCTTTGCGCAGGTGATGCCCGCAGCTTTAGCACAACGGGTCACCCCCAAAGCTGAGGCGATCGCCCTGGCTGTTGATCGACCTATTTTTGAGCAACTGCTCCAGGTGGATGCTCCAGATAGGGAAGCTTTACTACGGGTTTATTTACAACAAAATGTGGGGAAGGTGCTTGGTTTAAAGGTGAACCAACTGCCCCCGGTGGATCAGGATTTGCTGGGGATGGGTATGGATTCCCTGATGATTATGCAGGTGCTGAATCAGTTAAAACAGGATCTGAAATTAATGGTTTATCCGAGGGAATTTTACGAGCGTCCCCGGATTGATGAACTAGCAACCTATTTCGCGAATGAATTTATCGAGATGCACGGAGATCAGGCGATCGCCACTCCGCCGTCCCCGGTTATCCCTATTACTAATAAAATTCCTGAGAACATTTTTGAGGAACTCACTGCCCTTGATAGCACTGCAAAAACGACCTTATTAACGGGGTATTTACAGCAAAATATCGGCAAGGTGCTTGGTTTAAAGGCGAACCAATTGCCCCCGGTGGATCAGGATTTACTGGGCATGGGCATGGATTCCCTGATGATTATGCAGGTGTTGAATCAGTTAAAACAGGATTTGAAATTGATGGTTTATCCGAGGGAATTTTACGAACGTCCCCGGATTGATGAATTGGCGGTCTATTTTGCCGAGGAATTTACCCAGATGCACGGTAACCAGGCGATCGCCAACTCCACCAGCAGTTCAACCCCGGTTAGTAGTACTCCCACAACAGCAAGTACCGGCATCCGTCGTCCCGATCAGGAACCCTTGCCCCGTAGCGTATTTGTGCTGTCACCCCCCAGAGCCGGATCGACCCTGCTGCGGGTGATGCTTGCGGGACATCCAGATCTTTTTTCGCCGCCGGAATTGCACCTGTTGCCCTACCGTTCCATGGCGGAATGGAGCCAAGCCCTTGAAGGAACTTACTTCCAGGAAGGATTGCAAAAAGCCCTGATGGAATTAATGGGGCTTGATGCCGCTGCCAGTGCTGCCCTCCTCACCCAACTGGAAACCGAAAACCGTTCCATTTACGACGTTTATGCCCTACTCCAGAAACATACAGGCGATCGCCTACTCGTCGATAAATCCCCCACCTATGCCCTGGAACCTAGTACCCTCCAACGGGCAGAGGAGATTTTCCAAGGGGCGAAATATGTGCATCTCACCCGCCATCCCTACGCCATGATCGAGTCCTTCGCCAAGTTGCGCATGGATAAATTATTGGGCATCAATCACGGTGATCCCTACCAAGCTGCTGAACAAATTTGGCTCAAGAGTAATCGCAATATTTTGGACTTTGCTGAACAAACGGGGGGCGATCGCTACCATCTTTTACGCTATGAAGATCTCGTGCAACAACCAGAAGCCCAACTACGGAGCCTTTGTGATTTCCTCGGTGTTGCCTTCCTCCCGGCATTGCTCAACCCCTATGAGGGCGATCGCATGACGGACGGCGTGTACCAAACATCCGCCTCCATCGGTGATCCCAACTTTGCCAACCATCGCGGTATCGATGCCTCCCTCGCCGACACTTGGCGTAATATTCAACTCCCCCATGTTCTAACCGCAGAAACCCAGGCGATCGCCACCAAACTCGGTTATGAATTACCCAATGAATTGCCCCAAGCAACCGCAACCCAGAACAACACCCAAGCCGATGAGTGGGAGGAAATCGAACTATGAATACCCAAGAATTACAGGTACAAGACTTCATTGATCATCTCCAAAGCCTCAACGTCCAGCTTGCGGTGAATGGCGACAAACTAAAAATCAACGCTCCTCCAGGCGTACTCACCGATGATTTGAAGGAGAAACTGCGCACCCACAAACCGGAGATCATTCGCCATCTCCAACCTTCTCAGCAGCCCCAAACTAAATCCCCAAGTAACCTCAGTAATGGTCATAAGGACGAGGCGAAAAACGATAAGAATGGCAATAAACGACAAATTGCCAAGGCGCTCCTGTCGGCAATTCCGCCCCTAGATCGAGAGACAGCTAAATTAACCCCGTCCTATGGTCAATATCGGATGTGGTTTCTGAGTCAATTGCAGCCGGAAACCCCTAGTGTGTATCACCTGTACCGATTTCTACGGATGCGGGGCGAGGTCAATTATGATGCGCTACGTCGGGCATTAGACGAAATTGTGGCGCGTCATGAGGTGATCCGAACCAATTTGGTGACTAATGTGCTGGGTAATTTAGAACAAGTTATTTTGCCACCATCGCCCATCGAACTCGTTATTGAAGATCTCAGCGATTTAGACCCGGCTCATCGAGAGGGTTTATCCTATCGGATCTTAAAAAAAGATGCGAGTCGTCCGTTTAATTTGCAAACAGATATCCTGTTGCGGGGGACATTGTTGCGGCTAACTGAAGATGAGCATGTGTTGCAGTTAACCACCCACCACGTTGCCTCGGATCGTTGGTCTCTGGGACTATTAACCCAGGAATTTACGGCTTTGTATCGGACTTTTGTGCTGGGGCAAGAATCGCCCTTGCCGGAGTTGCCGATTCAATATGCAGATTTTGCGGTTTGGCAAAGGGAGTGGCTGGCGGGAGATTTACTCAAATCCCAGTTGACCTATTGGCAAAAGCATTTATCTGGTGCGCCCCCTGTATTGGCATTACCGACGGATCATTCCCGTCCGCCCTACATTTCCTTTCGGGGCGCGTGGCAGCTTTTTACGGTCAATCAATCCCTCACCGATGAACTCAAGGCATTGGGTCGGGAAACAGGGGCAACGCTGTACATGACCTTGCTCTCTGCTTTTTATGTCCTGCTCCATCGCTATACCCAGCAGCAGGATATTGTTGTGGGCACGGCGATCGCCAACCGTCAGAACACCCAACTAGAGAAGCTCATCGGTTACTTTGCTAATACCCTCGCCTTGCGGGTTGATTTATCCGGCAATCCCAGTTTTCGTGAAGTCATCGCCCAAGTTAAACAGATCACCCTCGATGCCTATGCCCACCAAGACACCCCTTTCGAGCAACTCGTTGAGGAATTGCAACCCGAACGGAACCTGAGCTATTCGCCCATTTTCCAAACCATGTTCATCATGCTGAACACCCCCAAATCAGCCCATGAACTCACCACAGTGGACGAACTCCAGATCCAAGAAGAACGAATTCCCCATGATGCCTCCCAGTTTGATGTCACCTTTTTCGTGGGCGAGGGCAAAGACGGCTTAGATGGCGTTTGCGAGTACAGCACCGATCTGTTCGAACTCAGCACCATCGAGCGCATGATCGGTCATTACCAAAGCTTGCTAACAGGCATTGTTGCCAATCCCGACACCCAGATTGCTGCCCTGCCGCTGTTAACCCCAACGGAAAAAGTCAATCTCCTGGAAAACTGGAACCAAACCGAGAGGGATTACCCCGAAGACCAATTCGTCTGCCAACTGTTTGAAGCCCAAGTGGAAAGAACTCCCGATCATATTGCGGCGAGTTTTGCTGACCAGCAACTCAGTTACCGGGAACTCAACGCACGCGCCAACCAGCTTGCCCATAAATTGCGATCGCTAGGGGTTGGTGCGGAGGTTTTTGTCGGGGTGTGCCTGGAACGTTCCCTCGATATGTTGATTGCCCTCCTGGGAACCCTAAAAGCAGGTGGAGTCTACGTTCCCATCGATCCGGCTTACCCCAAGGATCGCGTGGATTACATGCTGGAAAACTCCGAGGCAAAGGTCGTTCTTACCCAAGACAGCTTAGTTGCACAATTTTCCACGGCACAACTTGATGTCGTTGCCCTCGACCGGGATTGGTCAACCGACATTGCCCAGCAACCCACAACTAACCCGCAACAAACCATTGTTCACCGCGACCAACTCGCCTACGTTATCTATACCTCTGGTTCCACGGGCAAACCCAAAGGCGTATTAATTCCCCATGGCGGTCTGAGTAACTTCCTATTGTCGATGCAGGAATATTTCCAACTCGATCGCCAAGATAAACTCGTTGCCGTTACCACCATCTCCTTTGATATTGCTGCCCTAGAACTGTATCTCCCTCTGATCACGGGCGCAGAAGTTGTGATTGCTAGTCGGGAAGTGGCGATCGATGGCAACCAATTGAGTCAGCTAATTGAAAAAGTCGGCGCAACCATCATGCAGGCAACCCCAGCGACCTGGTATATGCTGCTATCCCTCGGTTGGCAACCCAAAATTCCCCTGAAAATCCTTTGTGGCGGCGAACCATTACCCCCCAAACTCGCCGAAGAACTCCAGCCCATCTGCCGGGAATTGTGGAACATGTATGGTCCCACTGAGACCACCATTTGGTCATCCAACTGCCAAGTTAAAGGCGGACAAAAAATTATTACCGTGGGTAAACCCATTGCCAACACACAATTCCACATTCTCGACAGCAATATGCAACTCGTGCCCGTGGGCGTTGCTGGAGAGCTATATATTGGCGGTGCAGGTTTAGCGAGGGGCTACCACAAACGACCCGACTTAACCGCAGAAAAATTTGTCGAGAATCCCCTCAACCCAGCCCAAAGCCCCCGCCTGTACCGCACTGGCGACCTTGCCCGTTGGTTACCGAATGGCGAGGTGGAATGCCTCGGACGCGCCGATTTCCAAGTCAAGATCCGGGGTTTCCGTATTGAGCTAGGTGAAATCGAATCCGCCCTAGTGAAGCATCCACAGATCGAAAAAGCGATCGTAGTTGCCAGGGAATCAGAGGGATTTGGTCTGAAATTGGTCGCCTATGCGATCGCCACTGAAGCATCAACCATCGGCATGGCTGAGATGTCGAAATTCCTCAAGGAAACCCTGCCCGATTACATGGTTCCCTCTGCTTTTGTGCGTCTAGAGGAATTTCCGCTAACCCCCAACGGCAAAGTTGATCGCAAGGCTCTACCTTCTCCCAATTTCACACGAGAAGTTTTAGAAAATGCCTTTACTCCCCCAAGAAATGAAGTGGAAAAGGTTATTGCCAACATCTGGAGTCAAGCCCTAAAAATCGAGCAAGTCGGCATCCATGATAATTTCTTTGATCTTGGTGGAAATTCGTTATTAGCCGTGCGGGTATTTTCTGAAATTGAAAAAGTACTCAATAAAAAAATACCGTTAAATCTAATTTTTCAGCATCCAACTATTGCAGCACTTTCAGATTTTTCCACATCCGAGAGTAAAAATGATAATTTTTCTGCCTTAGTTTCCTTGCAACCCCTAGGGAATAAAACACCGATTTTTTGTACCCATGCGATCGGGACGAGTGTACAGTTCTATCGTCAATTAGTGGAATACCTTGGCAAGGAACATCCCTTCTATGGTCTGCAATCTCGTTTTCTTCAACAATCAGAAAAGAACGAAAATATTACCCTCGAAGATATGGCGGGTTTTTATATTCAGGAAATTCAGACGATTCAACCCAAGGGACCTTATTTATTAGGAGGATTTTCCTTTGGAGGTATTGTTGTCTATGAAATGGCGCAACAATTATTAAACTCAGGTCATGAGGTGGCCTTATTAGCGATCTTTGATACGAGTGCTCCAGATGCCCGCCAACGATTAGATTATCAAAAGCAATTGCTCAAACATTGGCATAATTTTAGAGATTTTGGGATAGATTATGCCCAGAAGAAAGCCTTAAATCAAATTAAGTTCCGGACATTGCAAGCTAAAACTCTTTTGAAGCAACGTTTGCATGCCATTAAGAAGGTTGAAAATATTGATATCAAGTCAGAAAAAACGAAAAAGGAGGATATTCAAGCTTATTTTGAAGCTCGGTTAAAGCGGATTGAGAAACTACATTTAAAAACGTTAAATGAGTATGTCTTTAAACCCTATGGGGGAGAATTAACGCTCTTCCGTTCGCTAGTGAGACCGGATAATACTAGTGATGTGTGGGATGAGACTTTAGGCTGGAGTAACTTGGTGACGGGGAAACTAAAAATTCTTGATATTCCAGGTTCGCACCACCAAATTTTTGATGAGCCTTATGTGCAAACTTTGGCGGAGAAAATGTCTCTTTGTCTTGAGGAGGTTAACCAGACTAAAAATTGAGGACAGAATTAATGGATTACCATGATCTGTCGTCGTTTCGGTTAAGTTTGACAAGTTTGAGGATTTTTGATCCCCCTAAATCCTCGATCCCTCCATAGAAGGGGAAGCCAGGGGGACTTTCCGAAAGTAGTGTCTTATTTTTATTTGGAATGACTGTACATTGCAAATGGCTACACAGTCAGGGGGGTTAAGACTTGCTCGATGAGTTCTGCATTTACTTGATCAGTGATCATCACTTCACCAATTTTGGTGGGGAGAATGAACCGCACTTTGCCTGCTTTTACTTTTTTATCGTTTTGTAATACTCGTAAAATATCCTTCACTTCTAGATTTGAGGGACATTCAATCGGTAAGCCTGCTTTGCGGATGAGGGCGTTTTGGCGTTCGAGTTCTGCTTTTGTCCAGAGGCTCATTTTGACGGCGATCGCCCCGGCGAGTGCCATACCAATGGCGACCCCTTCCCCATGGACAAATTCTGTATAGTTGGTCAAACTTTCCACCGCATGACCGAGGGTATGACCATAGTTAAGGATGGCGCGAATGCCGGATTCCCGTTCGTCTTGGCTGACCACATCGGCTTTGGCTTGGCAGGATCGTTCTAAAATGAGATCGAGTAAATCGGGGGCGATCGCCTCATAGCTCTCAATGTGGGCAGCACTTTCGAGGCGTTCAAACAGACTCCAATCCCAAATCACGCCATACTTGATCACCTCCGCCATCCCTGCCCGGAATTCCCGCACTGGCAAGGTTTTGAGCACAGAAGGATCAATCAGCACAAATTTAGGCTGATAAAATGCTCCGATCAAATTTTTACCATGGGGATGATTTACGCCCGTTTTGCCACCCACCGAAGCATCGACCATCGCCAGCAGTGAAGTGGGAACCTGCACAAAATTAATCCCCCGTAACCAGGTCGCCGCCGCAAAACCCGTCATATCACCAATGACTCCGCCCCCCAGTGCGAGAAAAGTGGAGGAACGTTCAATCCGATTTTCTAAGGCTGTATCGTAGATTTTTTGGATGCTGCTCAGGGTTTTGTACTCTTCACCCGCAGGAATCAGATGGGTGCAAACGTCAAAGCCCACCCGTAGCAGCGAAGACACCACTAATTCACCGTAATGACCAAAGATCTCAGGGTTCGAAATGACTAAAACTTTCTTGCCGAGGTTGAGATTGCTCAGTTTTTCCCCAATTTGCGCGAGTTGCTCCTGGGCGATCGCAATATCATAGCTATTTTCCCCTAACTCAACCCGAATCTTTGCATCCATAAAACCCTAAAATCTCCTTGCAAAATGATCTATGCCAAAAACTGTATTTTACTTTACTTATCTATACTTTTGAGTTGTGATCCGCGATCTTTCAGAAAAGAGAATCTAAAACTTTAGGCGATTCCTTGGCGAGACTCAGTAATTAAGCCGGAGAATCCAGCTAAGATACATTATTCAAAATACAGAATAATTAAAGGGCTATATAAAGTATTTATAACGTATTACTAAAGGACAAAATAAAAGACTCCATTCTCCCTTTTAATCGTGTCTGTATGGCTTTTTTAAAACAACAATATCACCTTTGGTTACTTGGATTTTGGATCTGGATTGGTAGTCTTCTGAGGTTTACCAATCTTGGGCTGAAACCACCTTGGACAGACGAATTTGCCACTATTTTGTATGGTCGAGGCGATGATTACAGCCGTATTCCCATCGGTGAAATACTATCAGCAGAAATGCTCATTGAACCATTAAAGGGTTATCCCAGCCATGGTGTTTTTGAGGTGGCAAAACTGTTGATTCAGCGTAATAATCATCCGCCACTTTTTTTTATGTTGGTGAATGTTTGGCAACGGTTTTTCCCCCTTGATTCAGAGGGTTACATTGCGATGAATGGGGTGCGATCGCTGGCGGTACTATTTGGCATTGGTTCGATCATTGCCATTTATTGGGTGGCAAAATTAGCATTTTCCTCAGAAGTTATCGCCCAAATTAGTGCCGCATTGATGAGTTTTTCGCCGTTTGTGGTTTATCTCGCCCAGGAAGCTAGGCATTACACTTTAATTATTTTGGTGGCGATCGCCTCCCTCGGCTTTTGTGTCGTGGCATTGCGTCGGATTAAAGCACAACAAACTTTTTCGAAAGGCTTCATTATTGGTTGGTTCGCCCTAAGCTGCTGCGGTTTACTCATTCATTATTTTTTTGTGATTACCCTAGCAGCGGAGGCGATCGCCTTGATTTGGTGTATCAAAAAAAATAACTATAACCTAAGAATCAATCAACAATTATCGTTGCTTTTTATCTTAATTGGTGTTGGTATTTTTGGCATCATTTGGAAGTGGCAATTTCTACCACCAAGTTATGGCAAAACCATGACTGATTGGACTTATTTAGACTACAGCAATTGGCTCGATTTAGTCCTGCCTTTCTGGCAATTTATAGCAATCTTTGGGAGTATGTTAATTGCCCTCCCAACTGAAGTTAACTCCCTACCAATTATCGTCTTTTCCTGTCTTACTACAGCACTCATTGATCTCCGTCTCGTTACTTTTTGGTGGCGTGGTATGCAGCATCAAGCCCAGGAGCAAAACTATCAACCCAGTATCTTTTTTCTCAATCGCTTTATTCTTGTCAGTTGGATTATCTTTGCCGTCGTAATCTTTGGGTTTGGCGTTGATATTAGCCGTGCAAGTCGTTATAGCTTTGTTTATTTTCCTGTCATTATTCTTTCCCTTGCCGCTAGTCTGAGCTATTTTTGGCAGCAGGATAATTGGCAACGCAATAAAATTACTTTTTTAAATCTTCAAACTATTTTTCAATTACCCATATTTCAATCAATTGGACTCTCTAAATCCGGTTCTCAGGCGATCGCCTTGATCCTTGTCTTAAGTTTATCCAGTGGCTTCAGTGTTGTGCAAAACCTCGCCTTTGCTAAGCCCTATGACCCTGGATCTGTGCTTGATAATATTAAGAAAAATGCTCAATCAACAATTCTGTTAACTCCCTACAACAGCACTGTACAGATAGGCGAAATGATGGGTATCGCTTGGGAAAAATATCGGCGATCGCCCCTGATGCCCCTCTACTTTGCTTTTATTCCTGAACAAGAATTTATTCGAGATTATAGCTTGCCCATTGAGACACTCTTAAAACAAGCCAAATTTCCCTCAATTCAACTTTGGGCAATTAATTTTTTTGAACCTTTAGAGTTAGACCATTGTGATTTTTTAGAACGAAAATCAATTAAAGGCTATTACAGTGATCTCTATAATT
>JBIKYI010000008.1:0-16268 GCA_044355355.1 Limnothrix sp.
AAAATGGGTGTAACTCATAGGGATTTCTTATTGTTTTACTTAACATCAGAATATCCTTATGAGTCCCTCTTCAGAAAGACCCTAGGTGTTGCACTTCAGATTTGAATTGGCGTTATATTAATCTATTCACTATCCACAAAATTAATACAAATGATTCAAATTCAAATTAACTTACCCGAAAGTGCCTTTTCTGCCCTCCGCAGCACCCCAGACGAATTTGCCCAAAAACTACTCATTTCTGCCGTAGTCAAATGGTATGAAATCGGTATGATTTCTCAATCCAAAGCCGCCGAGATCGCAGGAATTAGCCGTCAAGCATTTATCCAAGCACTCGATCAATTTGAAGTTTCCCCATTCCAAAGCACCATTGAAGAACTAATCGAGGAAGTAAACCGTGATTAAACGTTGGGTCATCAATGCATCACCAATTATTAGCCTGACCAAAATTGATCGCATTCATCTCCTCGAAAAACTCTGTGATGAAATCATCATCCCCCAAGGCGTTGCTGAAGAAATTAAACTTGGAGGCTATAACGACAGTGCCGCTATCTGGATTAAAAAACAGGCTCAACCCTTCATTCAACCGATGTCAGTCATTGATCCAAAGGTAGCAAACTGGGATTTAGGACTAGGAGAAAGCCATGTTTTATCTTGGGCAATCAAGAATTCTAGTTATGAAGCAATTATTGACGATTTAGCTGCACGAAAAGCCGCAAAAATTCTCAAAATTCCTGTCCGAGGCACTTTATCGATTATCGTCCTTGCAAAAAAAAGAGGTTATATTGCATCAGTCCGAGAAGATTTAGACAATCTGATAGAAGTTGGCTTGCGAATTAGTCCAGCTTTAATTCAACAGGCGATCGCCCTAGCAGGAGAATCCTAATTTCAGGTATCAGGTATCAGGTATCAATGGGGAAAGATAAGGGGCGATCGCCGTAAGTAAGTTAAAACAAATTAAGCCTGACCAATTGATAAAGATTCTAGATCACGATAACCATTTATGATACGGACAACATCAATACCATCAGCCCTTGGGAAATAAAAAACAATGTAGTTTCCAGCAATAATTCCCCTTAAATTCGGTGCAATGTCACCATAGTTTTTCCCCATATTCGGGAACTGAGCTACCTTACGACACTTCTCCCGTAATGCCTCAAATAGGGCGATCGCACCATTCCGGTTCACCAGTGCCATAGACTCACAAATTTCTTCGAGATCCAAAGTTGCCTGAGCTGAAAACGCATAAGTTCCCATCACGATCTAGTCCTGATCTAATGACTGACCCTGAAGCCGTTCAAATAACCGCTCAAAAACTTGCTCCCCTGCCATCACCTGACCCGCCGCAATCTGATCCGTTCCGATCTGAATCTCTTGACGCAGTTCATTCAACCGTTTTTGACGTTGTTCTAAAAGCCGTAAACCAGCCAAAATCACATCATCCGCAGACTGATATTGACCATTCGCAAGATACTGCGTAATGCGCTGTTCCGTCTCATAAGCTAAAGATAAACTCATCACAATTGTCCTCGGTCAAGTGCTATGCCCTCTATTATCGCGGCAAAATTCTTTAAGCAACAACTTTATTCAGGTATCAGGTATCAGGTATCAGGTATCAGGTATCAAGGGGAAGAGGTAGGCGATCGGTATATCAGATATCCCACCCACAGCCTAAGCTAAACTAAAATTATCCATCCCAAGCCAATAATCAAATGAACTACCAAGACATCATCACCCTAGAAGCAGGAAAACGCAGTGGGAAACCCTGTATTCGAGGAATGCGCATTACTGTCTATGACGTACTTTCGTATCTATCCTCTGGTATGACCTCACAGGAAATCCTCCAAGACTTCCCCTACCTAACCCAACAAGATATTCTCGCTTGCCTAAGTTATGCAGCAGATCGGGAACAAAAAACAATTACCATCGCGGCATGAAACTACTCTTTGATCACAATCTCTCGCCCCGATTAATTGATCGACTCACCGATCTTTATCCTGATGCCCAACACGTCTACCTCCTTGGGATTGTTCAACACTTGAAATCGAACAAATCCTGCGATTAGCAAATGCCGCAATCCAAGAATTTCATCAGACTCTCTCAATCGGCATAATGATGCTTTATTAGTCAGGTATCAGATATCAATGGGGAGAGATAAGCGGCGATCGCCCTGACGATTTCATCATGTAGACGCTACCATAAAACCAATAACTACTAGAGATATCAGTCAATGCTCACCCTTGATCAACTCATTGCCGAAGCCACCGCTTTACCAGATATAGATAAAACGATCCTGCTCGAAAAAATTCTAGACAGTATCACAGGAAAAATAGATCAAGACATCTTACAAAAAGGATTACAAAAAGCAAAAGAACGCCTGAATGAAATTGAGAACGGAACAGTCGAAACCATTCCCGGTGATATTGCCCTAGCCCAAGTCCGCAAGCTACTTGAATCATGAAATATGAATTTCACCCAGCCGCCCTACAGGAGTATGCCGAAGCTGTCCAATTTTTTGCCCATATGTAATTTTGTATCGCGTCTATCCCGATCGGCTTGTTATTGTCGCTGTTATGAGTTGTCGCCGTGACCCAAATTCATGGCAAGACCGTTTGCAATCATAATTTCAGGTATCAGGTGGGGATGAATGGCGATCGCCTACTGTTCCGAGAAAATATTTTCTAAATTTTGGTAGCCACTAATCACCCGAATAATTTCGATACTGTCATCATTCACCAGATAAAAAATGATATAACCCATCACAGATAAACCCCGAAGATTAGGGCGGAGATGATCATAGGATTTGCCGATGTAGGGGAATCGTGCGAGATATTTACATTTCTGACCAAAAAGTTGTACAAAGCGATCGCCAGCCCCAATACTTTGCGCAAGGAAATAATCCGAAATAGCCTGAAGATCTTTACTGGCAGCAAGCGTAATCCGCAGTTGTCTCATGCAGACTCAGCCCGTGCCAAATCAACCTTATTCTGAAGCTGCGCCATTACCGCATCCAATTCAATCACCCGACCCGCTTCAATATCCTGTAAACCCTCATCAATTTTCAGGCGAGTTTCTTCCATCCATGCCAAATAATCAGGATCGAGGTCTGGATTTTGCCCAGTGACTTGCTCTGCCAACAATACCAACGCCGCATCAATGGTTTCCTCAAGGGAAGTATATTGACCTTGACGAGTTAGAGACTCAAGAATTCTACTTTGCTCCGTACTCAGAGTAATTTGCATCGCAGTTAAATCATTCCAGCAGACTTTTTTCCAAGATAACCCATCCGTGACAAATTTCAGTAGGTTGAGCAATGTCCACAAGAGTACATCAGGGCAAGAAGTAGGCGATCGCCCCAAATATCCTTCAAAATAAAAGAACCCTCAACCTATCTAACGACCATGACCACCGCCGAAAAACTCTATCAACTCATTCCCACCCTGACCGAAACTCAACTAAACGAAGTTCTCAGTTTTGCCGAATTTCTCCAGCACAAACAACATTCAATCCCGTCCCAAAAATCAATTCCCCCCGGCACTCTCACAGGACTTCGGGGTATTATTAAACGTCGAGACATCCCGAATGACGAGCAACTGCAAGCAGAATACACAGACTATCTCATTGAAAAATACCAATAGTTCTGTTTATGAAAATTCTCATCGACACCAACATCATCCTCGATCTTCTTCTAGAACGTGAACCATTTGTCGAAAGTGCAATCCTGATATTTGAGCAAATTGAACGCGGTAATTTAGTAGGATATATTGCAGCAACAACAATCACCAATGTTTTCTACATTATCCGTAAAACCGAAGGGCGTGAAGCTGCCTTTGCTGCGATCCATCGGCTCTTAATTGGACTTAGATTTTGTGTTGTTGATCGCCAAACAATCGAAACTGCTCTGACCTTAGGGCTAAAAGATTTTGAAGATAGTATTCAACTCGCCTGTGCCACCATTGATCAACTCGATGCCATTGTCACCCGCGATCGCCAAGATTTTCAAAATAGTCCTCTTCCTGTTTATTCCCCCACAGAACTTTTAAACCAGATTTAGTAGACAACATCTCAAGTATTCCTATGACTCAACCGATCGCCGTTCCCTCCGTTTCCGTCACCTACGCCCACGATGGCACATCCACCCAAGCCAATGAATTAGGGATGCGCCCCATGCAGGAACGAGCCTACCAAAAACGCGGTGAACAATATCTCCTCATCAAATCGCCCCCCGCTTCCGGCAAAAGTCGCGCCCTGATGTTCATCGCCCTCGATAAGTTAGAAAATCAAGGACTCAAACAGGCGATCGTGGTTGTCCCCGAAAAATCCATTGGCTCCAGTTTCCATAGCGAACCCCTCAGTAAATTTGGTTTTTGGACAGATTGGACAGTGGAACCCAAATGGAATCTCTGTGATGCCCCCGGAACCGATGGCGGCAAAGTTGAAGCCGTTAAAAAATTTCTTAATAGTGATGCAAAAATCCTGATTTGTACCCATGCCACATTCAGGTTTGCTGTCGAGAAATTTGGGGTAGAAGTGTTTGGCGATCGCCTAATAGCCGTCGATGAATTTCACCATGTATCCGCTAATCCTGATAATAAACTCGGCGACCATGTAAGGCAATTAATGCTATTAGATAAAACCCATATCGTCGCGATGACAGGCTCCTATTTTCGGGGCGATGCCGCAGCCGTGTTACATCCCGAAGATGAAGAAAAATTTGATACCGTTACCTATACCTACTACGAACAATTAAACGGCTACCAATACCTAAAACAACTCGATATCGGCTATTACTTTTATTCTGGTCGATATAGCGATGAAATTATCCAAGTTTTAAACCCCAACGAAAAAACAATCCTGCATATTCCTAACGTCAACTCCCGCGAAAGTACCAAAGATAAAATCAAAGAAGTTGAACATATTATCGAAGCCTTGGGCGAATGGGAAGGCACAGATCCAGACACCGGATTTCAACTCGTAAAAACCCCTGACGGTAAAACCCTAAAAATTGCCGATTTAGTAGACGATGACCCCAACAAACGCGACAAAGTAACCGCTTCCCTCAAAGATCCCGCCCAGAAAAATAACCGCGATCACGTTGACATCATCATCGCCCTCGGCATGGCAAAGGAAGGCTTTGATTGGATTTGGTGTGAACATGCCCTCACTGTGGGTTATCGCTCCAGCCTCACCGAAATTGTGCAAATCATTGGACGGGCTACCCGTGATGCCCCCGACAAATTCCGCGCCCGTTTTACCAACCTCATCGCCGAACCCGATGCCAGCGAGGAAACCGTGGTCGAAGCCGTTAACGATACCCTTAAGGCGATCGCCGCCAGTTTACTGATGGAACAAGTCCTCGCCCCCCGCATGGAATTCCGCCCGAAAAATCCGAATAATCAACCCACCGAAGGTTTTGACTACGGCGAAAACGGCTACGATCCCAACGGCACAAATATCGGTGTGAACCATCAAACCGGACAAATTCAACTGGAAATCAAAGGACTGGCTACCCCCAAAAGTCCCGAAGCCCAACGCATTTGTAAAACCGATTTAACCGAACTGATCACCGCCTTTGTGCAACATAAACCCACCCTAGAACGCGGTTTATTCGACGAGGAAACCATCCCCGAAGAACTCACCCAAGTTTCCATGGGCAAAATTATCAAAGAAAAATATCCCAGCCTCGATAACGAAGACCAAGAAGCTGTCCGTCAACATGCGATCGCCGCCCTGAACGTAATCCAACAAGCCAAAAAAGCCCTCGATCCCAGCGCACCCTACAAACTCGATCTAGACGACGAACCCAGCAAAAATACCGCACTGATTGACGGCGTGAAAAAATTCGCCCTATCTGTCACCGATCTCGACATCGATCTCATTGATCGCATCAACCCCTTTGGTGAAGCCTATGCCATCCTCGCTAAAACCATGAGCGAAGACCGTTTAAAACAAATCGCTGAAATCATTGCCGCGAAAAAAGTAGTACTATCCGTCGAAGAAGCACGGGAACTCGCCAAACGCGCCCTACGCTTTAAACTGGATCGCGGTCGTGTGCCATCCCTAACCGCCCTAGACCCTTGGGAAAAACGCATGGCAGAAGGAGTCGCCTTTCTCCAACGCAAAGTAAAGGAAGAAAATAATGCCTAAACAAAACCTCACCACCGAAGAAGATTTAGACCTCCTCGCCGAACTCGGTATTGACACCACAACCCCTGAACCCGTCGGGCGATCGCCCCGTGAAGAGCGGATCATTGCCGGATTTGAAGAAATTGAGCGGTTTGTCGAAGAACAGGGCAGACTCCCCCAACATAACGGCGACGACATTTTTGAACGGATCTATGCTGTCCGTTTAGACCAGATCCGCGCCTCCGAAGAATGCCGCACGTTACTGCAACCCCTAGATAAACATGCCTTACTCAATGCCGATACCGTTATCCACAAAGTCCAAGAAGAAACCATAGACGATGCCGAACTGTTAGCATCCCTTGGAGTCAGTCTCGAAGCCGATAACGACCTCACCCAACTCACCCATGTGCGATCGCGCCAAGAAATCAAAGCTGCCGAAGAAATTGCCCAGCGCACTCCCTGCAAAGATTTTCAGCAATTCCAACCCATTTTCAAGCAAGTTCAGCGGGATTTAAAAACAGGCGATCGTCACACCATCAAATACCAAGACGATGCCAGCATCAACCAAGGGGATCTCTTTATTCTTGAAGGACAAACGATTCTTATCGCCGAAAAAGGCGAATTATTTACGACTGATTACGGTTTATTCAATGCTCGTCTACGGGTGATCTATGACAACAGCACAGAAAATGATTTATTACTGCGATCGCTCCAACGCGCTTTAAACAAAGACAAAACTAGCCGTCGCATCAGCAAACATGTCAAAGAAATTGAATCTCTGCCACTATTCGCACAGATAGAACAATCAAAAGATGAAACCACAGGCTATATTTATGTCCTCCGGAGTCAATCTGAGCATCCCTATATCATTGAAAATAGAGAGATTATTCATAAAATTGGCGTAACCACTGGAGATGTCAAAAAACGTGTTGCCAATGCCAAAAAAGATCCAACCTACTTACTCGCAGACGTGGAAATTGTCACAACTTTCAAATTGGCAAATATTAATGGCAAAAAACTTGAATCACTACTACACAAATTTTTTGATAACGCTCGATTAGAGGTGGAATTACAGGATCGTTTTGGTTCACCAGTCAAACCAAGAGAATGGTTTTTTGTGCCTCTAAATGTGATCGAGGAGGTGATTGCAAAAATTCAGGAAGGTACACTCGATCAGTTTCGATATGATCCAGAAACAGTAAGTCTTTTGCGATCATAGTCTTATGTAATGGGCATCATAGCTATGACGAAGACGATGTTACTGGAACTAATTTGTGAACAGATTTTTTGGCTTGGCGATCGCCTCCCGTAGTAGATCCCTTAGGGTAATCCGCTGGATCTGAAAAATCTCACATACAAAGTTTTAAAGTTTAGCGGTTTGGATGGTTTTCCCTGCACAGTCAACGCCAAAAAAATCCAACTATAATCATTCCAAATAAATTCTCAAACTTAACCGAAACGACGATAAATCCAACAAATGTAAAAAAAAAGACCACAAGCATTAATCCTGTGATCTTCATAAGTCTAATTTAATTTGATTTGATCAAATTTGATGAGTTGAATTGTTTTAATTAAGGCTTAAAACTGGGGACCGAGACCAACCTTGGGCGCATAAACCGCGCGATCGCCGAGTTCATCCTCAATACGAAGCAGGCGGTTATACTTAGCTACCCGCTCACTACGACAGAGAGAACCAGTCTTAATCTGACCTGCACGGGTTGCCACAGCCAGATCGGCGATCGTTGTATCTTCCGTCTCACCAGAACGGTGACTGATCACCGATTGATACTGATTACGGGTCGCCAAATCAATCGTTTCCAGGGTTTCAGTGAGCGTACCGATTTGATTGAGCTTAATCAACACCGCATTTGCCGCCTTCTTCTCAATCCCCTTCTGGAGACGAACTTTATTCGTTACAAACAGGTCATCGCCCACGAGTTGAACTTTCTTACCAATCTTTTCAGTGAGAGTCGTCCAACTTTCCCAGTCATCCTCATGCAAACCATCTTCAATGGAAACGATGGGATACTTTTCCACCATTGTCGCGAGATAGTCGATAAATTCAGCAGGAGTATGGGCTTCACCGTCGTAAGTGTATTTGCCATCCTTGTAGAATTCACTCGCCGCAATGTCCAGGGCAAGGGCAACCTGTTTGCCCGGTTCGTAGCCCGCTTCCTTAATCGCTGCCACAAGAATTTCCAACGCTTCTTCATTAGAGCCAAGGTTTGGCGCAAAACCACCTTCATCACCGACACCAGTGAGGAGACCCTTCTTATCCAGTACCTTGCTGAGGGTCGCGAAAACCTCTGCACCCCAACGGAGCGCTTCCTTAAAGGAATCTGCCCCAACGGGAACGATCATGAATTCTTGGAAATCGACGTTATTTGCTGCGTGAGCACCACCATTGATGACGTTCATCAACGGTACGGGCAACACATTCGCCAAGGGGCCACCGAGATAACGGTAGAGGGGCAATGCCAATTCTGCCGCCGCTGCTTTTGCGGTTGCCAGGGAAACAGCGAGAATCGCATTTGCGCCGAGGTTAGACTTATTCTCAGAACCATCCCGCGCAATCATGGCATAGTCGATCACCGCCTGGTCGAGACCATCTTTACCGATTAATTCCGGGGCAATTTTTTCCTTGGCATTACGAACAGCCTTTAATACACCTTTGCCGCCATAACGTGCCTTATCATCATCCCTAAGTTCATGGGCTTCAAAACTACCTGTCGAAGCGCCACTGGGTACTTGGGCTAAACCCACAGCACCACTCTCTAAACGAACTTCTGCCTCTACGGTGGGGCGACCTCTGGAGTCTAAAATTTCTCTCGCGTCAATCGCTTCAATAATTGCTTCGGATTTGTCCAGCATTGGGGATTACTCACTGACCATTTATATCAGGATTAAACATACCCTAGTTCTGGAGAATTTGTTACAAATTTGACAACCTCAACTCATGTTTTTATCTACTTTGTCAAGATTTGCTTATGTATCTTGATGTTTTCTTAAGATTTGCTGGGCTTTCGGCGGCGATCGCCCTTGTCGTGATCTTCAATAGAATGAAGGAGGGAGGAAGAGAGATTAATTCGCTCAGTTGAAGTGAGAGGATTGTTCGGGATAGACTAAATGCGTTGTAATACCTCCCAGTCAATCACCTGAATCGCAACTGTGTGATGAAGAAAGTGGTGAAAAAATAATCACAAGAGCTGTTTGATCTACTATACATGGGGAAAAATAGGGCAAATATCACAGGATTGCAGAGGTTTTGAGACGTAGTTTTTAGGAGGCAAAGGATTATGGCTAATAATCGACGGGTTTCGAAGGTTTCCTCGCTCATTAAGCGGGAAGTTAGTTTGATGCTGTTACAGGATATTAAAGATGACCGTGTAGGAGCAGGCATGGTTAGTATCACGGATGTAGAGGTTTCGGGTGACCTGCAACATGTCAAAATTTTTGTGAGCATCTACGGTACAGAAGAAGCAAAAGCGGAAACGATGGAGGGTTTAAAGGCTTGCCAAAGTTTTGTGCGGCGTACCCTGGGGCAACGGATCAGAATGCGGCGATCGCCCGAAATTTTATTTATGGAGGATCGTGCCCTGGAAAAAGGCGACAAAATGATTCAGTTTATCAATCAGCTTGAGATTAAATCGCCGGAAGAGGACTTGGCTGAGGAATTAGACGAGTTAGACGAATTAGAAGCCGAATCCGAGGAAATGGTGTAACCCTTGGCGATTCGTGCTTTACCAACGATAGAATCCCTCTCGCTGCGGCAGTTGATCGGGCAGATGATAGTGGTGCGCTCCTCTGGTCATCTATTTGATGGGGAACGGCTCTATCCCCAATGGGAGGCGGATCAACAGACCCTGCAAACTTGGATTCAGGAGTTTGCGGTGGGTGGTGTGATTTTGCTGGGGGGCAGTGCGGCGGAAATTTCGCTCAAAACGCAGCAACTCCAAGCCTGGGCGGAGATCCCGTTACTCATTGCGGCGGATATTGAAGAGGGGGTAGGGCAACGGTTTGCTGGGGCGACTTGGTTTCCCCCACCGATGGCATTGGCAGCCATTTGGCGGGATGATCCCCAGCAGGCGATCGCCCTTGCCGAGCAAATGGGAGAAATTACCGCAAAAGAAGCCCTCAGCATTGGCGTGAACTGGATTTTAGCGCCCGTGATGGATGTGAATAATAATCCGGCAAATCCTGTGATCAATGTACGCGCCTTTGGGGAAACCCCCGCAGAGGTGGCGGATCTGGGAGCAGCATTTATTCGGGGGGCAAACAAATATGCGGCGTTGACCACTGCCAAACATTTTCCCGGTCATGGTGATACGGCGATGGATTCCCATTTATCCCTGCCGACGATCCCCCATGATCTAGAGCGGCTCCAACAGGTGGAATTGCCTCCATTTCAAGCGGCGATCGCCAGCGGTGTAGATACCGTGATGACCGCCCATTTGATGATTTCCGCCTTAGATACCGATCGACCTGCCACCCTTTCCCCCAATATTTTGACCGACTTACTGCGGGAACAACTCCACTTTGACGGGCTGATCGTCACCGACGCTCTGATGATGGCAGGGGTTACCACCTTTGCTGATCCTGCCGAAGTTGCAGTTTTGGCAATCGAAGCCGGAGCCGATATTTTACTGATGCCCCCCGATGTCGAAGGGGCGATCGCCGCCGTAGAACAAGCCATCATCACCGGACGCTTAACCCAAGAGCGCATTCAACAATCCGTCACGAGAATTTGGCAAGCCAAACAAAAACTCCAAACCGATCAACCACCTACCTTTCCCCAGGCGATCGCCACCACCGCCACCCAGCCCATCGTCCAAAAAATCCTGACCCAATCCCAACAGACCAATCATCAGCCCTGTTACCTACCCCAATACCACGACCAACCCGCCCAAAACCTGATCATCGTCGATAGCTTCCTCAAGAGCGATTTCCTCAAGCCCAACTGTCCGGCGATCGCTATCCCCCAACAACAGGGCTACCAACCCCAAATCCTCGAACTGAGACAACTCCAGCACTTCAACCTAGAGAAAATCCCCACCGTCGTCCAGCTTTTTACCCGTGGTAATCCTTTCACTGGAACATTAGGAAACCCTAACAATCTACTGAAAGACATAGGGCAACAAACAGAGTTACTCGCTATCTTGATCTATGGGACTCCCTACTTTCTGCCGAAAACATTCCAGTACCACAGCGACATCCCCTGCCTGTTTAGCTACGGACAAATGGCGATCGCCCAAACAGAACTCTGCAAAGCACTCTGGGCGAAAAACAAAACCCAAACCAGCAACTCCCAAGAGTTTACCTAACCCCCCCCACCATGCCCAACTTTTTGTCGTAATTCGCCCGCGAACCAGAGGCGAATGATAGAAAATAATGATGGATTACTTGATCTTTCGTTAAAGAAAGAATATTAGGTATTCAAATATACAGCAGATATCCTGTGACTATACACAAGTTTTCCATTAGAATGACAGTGGAATAGATATTTATCATCCAAACCAACCTTCATCCATCGAGAGGTAAATAATAATGACCATTTCCACAATGCCTCAAAGCTTAGACACTTTAGACAGGAATCATCATTTTTCGATTGAAATGCTCAAGGATGAAGTGCGTCACCTGGTTGAATCGGGTCAAGTCGATTGCGGTCAACCGATTTACGTACTATGTCAGTTCATTCCCGCCCGCGAGTGGGTTGATGTTGAGTGTGAACTGGAACGCAATGGCTTCCTGTTACGGGATCACATTGCAGACTTGAATCCCTCACAGTGCTGGGTGAATGACTAGAGAATTCAGTTAATCCTGAAAGAATCAAGAGCCAACTGACCACATGAATCTCATCTGTTATTTGCGATCTGTGACTTATTTGTTACTTGCATTCGCGACCGAGTGCCCATTGAGCAAGGTCAGCGGCTAGCCTATTCTCAGTATTGGCTAACCCCTGGTTGTTTACTTTCGCCTGATGTGACTCGGTTTTTGAGTCTTATTAAGATTACCTGTTGATTTTCCGAGTTGTTTTACGGATCCCATTAAAATAATCGACGAAATTAGCTGCTAGAAAAGATCCACCTCATTTTCGGAGATCGTGTTCGGAGATGGATTGATTAGCTGTTTTTCTTACGGACAATAAAGGTTCCTGCTCTTTATTAAGCTATGTAAATAAAATCTTCCTATGGGAAGAAAACAAAAGAAAGGGTTAATTGTCAAATTAAATACAGCAAATTTAGTTAGAATTTACAAAGTCGTTGTCTCAGCTTTAGCCAGCCCAGCACCCATTAACCCTTGTAATTCAAAACTTTTCGCTGCACAGTCCCCTATTTTGGAAAGATCTTATGATACAGTCTACACTCTCACTTCCAAATAATTTTTTCGTCTCCTTGGGACAGATCCGTGATGAAGTCAGAAACTTGGTTGAGCAAAACCTGGTTCGTCGCAATCAGTCCCTTTATTGCTTATGTGAATTTATTCCGCCCCGTGAGTGGAACAGCATTGAATCAGAATTGGAAAAGTATGGTTTCCTGTTGCGGGATTGTATTGGGGATCTATTAGGTGCTGAAAAGTGGGAAAACGACTAGAGCTAAAGTGTTTAAGCCTTAGTATTGTCCTCCCACCTAGTCTCTGATGATTTTTTTAGCGATTCTAGGAATCGACTTTAAGGATAAAAAATCGGTAGATCCCTCAAATGAATCTACTGATCTGACGGTTGTCCTTGGCGTAAAGTTTCAAGCTCTGTTTTGAGGACAATAATCTGTTCGGTTAATGTCTGAATTTCTTTCTCTAGCTCCGCATCGCTCATGTCGGTGCCGGCGGTTTTGATTTCTTGGCTGCTTACATCAACACTGCTATCTTTTTGAAAGATTTTTTCGAGAAATTTACGGGCTTCGAGTTCTGTCATTTCTCCTTTTTCTGACCATGCTTCGGCGCGGTTCTGGAGTTCGGTGCGGAAGTCAGCAATGGTGACATCTCTTTTTTGGGGATCCTGTAGGGTTTCTACTAGGGTCGCGGCGGCTCCAACTGTAACGCGGAATCCTTTTTGGAAAAGATCAAAAATGTTTGTGGAAGTGTTCATGGGCAATAATTCCTTTCATTACAAAAAGAATTGGGGCTAATAAAGGTTGTTAAGTAACATCTTTCTGTTAGCCTAGCGCAATAGTGGGAAAATCGCCTTTATCTTTAGACTTAAGTTGAGGCTTAAGTTGGGCTGAAATTAGGTCTGGGCGAGGTAGTTGTCTAGGTCTTCTAGTAATCGGGGGAGTTCTGCTTCGCTGGTGATGCGGATGCGGTCGTCCCGCAGGGTGATCAGTACTTTGGCGGCGAAGGGGCTGGGGTAGATGTTGGGGTTGCAGAAGATTTCGAGGAAGATATCGCCTGTGTGTTGGTATTCCATGGATTCTTTGGGTGATGGTCTGCCGCTGGCGGTATTCCCGGCGATCGCCCGCATGTTGAGCATGAGGGTATCGATTTCAGCTTTCATGGCTTGGGCTGCTGCGGGGGTAAAACGAAAGGAGATGGAGCCTTGGATGAGATTGAGGGTCAGGGGAATAGACATTTGGGTTCTATGTTCTTGTAACTTACTGAGAATGAGCTAATATTTTTTTGAAATTTTGAATTGTATGATTTCAGTTTCATCATAGAAAGATGCTTCGTTTCCGACAATCTTTTGGTGATCTTTTGTTGAGGATTGTCGCTAAGTAATAACATTAGGTCTGTTTTAAGTATTTTTATCTAGGGTAGTGCCGCAACGTTTGCAAAATTGCGCATCTTGATCATGGAAGGCTAAGCCACATTTAGTACAATCTATTTCTTTTTGACTGGTGCTTTTAATAAATTGACGAACTAAATCGCCAAGTTGCCAGGGAATTACAGCAATTCCGGTCAAAATCATCATTAAAGTTACAATTTTTCCTGGATAAGAAATAGGAATTTGGTCGCCAAAACCAACGGTCGTCATGGTGACAATCACGAAGTATAGGGCATCTAAAAAGTTATTAAAAACGGCAGAGTTAACGCTATGTTCGACTTGGTAAATAAGTCCTGAGTAGATAAAAATAATCGTAAATAGGGTCAAGATAATACGACTTAAAATAATTGTATCTTCTGCTTTAAGATTCAAAATAGAAATCTCTAGGCGAAAGAAACGAATGAGTCTCAGTAGTCGAAACCAGCGGAAGATTCGAAAAAAGCGGACATCGAAAAAGCCTAAAAATAATGGGGCGATCGCCAATAAATCAATGAGCGAAAAAAAGCTGAAAACAAATTTGAGAGGGGCTTCAGCGCAAACTAAACGTAGTATATATTCAGCGGCAAAGAGTCCAAGAATACCGTAATCGACATAGGACAGAATTGTAAAAAGTTCGGTCGGCAGAACATAGGTCTGGGCAACAAATATCCCTGACGAAAAGAAAATCAGTAAACAGAGTGAAATATTAAGTCCTCTACCGATGGGACTCTCAAAATCATCTAAATAATTACTAATACGCGATCGCCAAGATATTTGACTCGTCATTTATGTCATTGGATTCCAAATTCATGCAATTCGAGATTGATGAAATTATTTTGTGAAACTGTATTTCTAAATTATTCTGGTGTGTGACCCGCATCAATAATAATGGCTTTAATCACAGCTTCTGATGCAGCAGTTTCAACGGTCACCAATTTATTTTCCACATCAACGGAAACCTGGGCATCACTTTGTTGGGATTGAATGGCTTTGGTGATTGTATTGCCACAAACGGCACAGGCAATGGTCGGGACTTTAATCGTTAAACTCATGATGAATTCCTAATATGAATAGAATTGATAATTATTTAGCAGCATCTCGAAAGCCTGCATTAATAGCTTCTTGTTCGGTACAAAACCACTTTTCTCCTTCATTTTCAAATATATCAACTTCTGCATAATCTCGATAACCGGGCTTGTGGTAAAGTTTTTCTCCACTTGGATAAGAGATATTTCCCTTGATATTACATTTTAACCGGATTGCCCTTTGAGACAAAACAGTGACACCAACGGCTATAATTGCCCCAACTGCTAGTACCTTGACAATTTTATTGGAACTGAGTGAATTATTACGATTAGAATTATTTTGAGAAGTAGATTTTTTACGTTGTGCCTGTGGTGAAACTTGAGCATCAAAACTAGCGTTAATCGCCTTAAGTTTACCTTGTGCCTCAAATTGCAGATCAAAATAAATTGTCTGACCTATTTGGGGTTGTTTTTGGCGATTTTTGATGTCGCTGATGTGTAGAAAAATATCCTTTTCTATGTCTGAAGTTTTAATAAAACCGAAGCCTTTTTCTTCTTTCCAGCGAATGATTTTACCTTGATAACGCTTACTGCTCATTCATTTTGACGGTTATTTTCACAGCTCACTTATTCTAAGAGCTTTTTCCAGGTTTGTACACCAACAATGCCATCGCCATCAAGTTTAAACGCGGTCTGGGCAGCGATTACCGCTTCGAGGGTTTGGGGACCATAAACGCCATCAATCACGCCGGAGAAAAAGCCTTTTGCTTTTAATCTTTGTTGCAATAAAGTGACGGCATCCCCGGACATTCCTTCTTTTAATAGGGGCAGAGTTTCAGGTGTTTGCGTAGATGTAGCGGCGGGAGTTGCGGTATTTTGGGTTGTGGTGCTTGGAGTGGGCGCAGTTGCGGTGGTTGGAGTGGAGTTTGTTGCAGTGGGAGTCGGTGCTGGATTGGCGATCGCCGGAAAGAGGGTCGTCCAACTGGTCTGATCCATTACGCCTGTTTCGGGGAGTTTGGCGGCTTTTTGGAAGTGGTAGACGGCGATCACGGTGGCTTCGTCGTAGGTTCCTGTGACTTCACCGCTGTAATAGTTGAGTAGTTTGAGGGTTGCTTGGAGTTCGCGGACGGCTGTGCCTGTGCTGCCACTACGGAGTTCGGGGCGCAGGGTCTGAGCAGTGACGGGGTTTATAGAAAAGCTGAGGGTACTCCCTAGGAAGAGGGAGAGGACAAATCCGGTGCTGAGTAGGCTGTAACGCAGGGACATAGTGATTATTTGATGCGATTGCGATTATTTAACGTGATTCTTCGTGCTGGTGGCGATCGCCCTTTACGATAGCTCAATGCCTTCTAACAGGGAAAGGGCTTCCTTAGAACCAACGACGG